>JAEKMB010000109.1 GCA_019508105.1 Alphaproteobacteria bacterium | reverse complement strand
GAGGCGGCCAGCATGTCGGCATCGCCGGCGCCGCTGATGATGGCGTCGTAATGATCCTTGCCGGCGCGCTCCGCGGCTTCCGCCATGCTGCCCGCCTGCACCAGGGTATTGCCGAACGGCTCCAGCAGGCCGGCCAATGTCTCGGCCACGGCCGGAATGCGGGTGAACAGCAGCAGCGACAGGCCGGCGGGCGCGGCATAGCGGCCTTCATCGCCTTGGGTCTGACCGGTGCCGGCGGCGGTGCCGCTGGCAGGCAGAGTGAAGAAGAACTGAGAACCTTCGCCCGGCTTGCTGCTAAAGCCGATTGTGACGCCGGCCTGCTCGACGACGCGCTTGGCCACGGCAAGCCCAAGGCCTGCGCCCTGCTGCTTGCGGGCATAGGAATTGTCGCCTGGTGTGAAGGGCTTGAACAGCAGGTGAGCGGTTTCCGGTGACAGGCCCAGGCCCGTATCGGTGACACAGAAGCGGACCGAGCGGCCGTCATCGGTCGCTTCCAGGCGGATCTCCACCAGTCCGCGTTCGGTAAATTTCAGGGCATTGTCGGTGAGCTTGAGCAGGGCCTGCCGCACCTTGCGCGGATCGGCCGCCACGCGCGGCAGGCCCAGGGGCGCACTCAAGGTCAGGCGCAGGCGTTTTTCCCAGGCGCGCGGCTGGAGCAGCCGGGCGATCGACCGCGCCGCTTGGGCGGGATCGCAATCCTCGTCTTCCAGTTGATCCACATCGTCGCGGGTCAGGGCGATGACATCGTCGATCAGGGTCTGAAGACCGCGGCCCGCCTGCAGCATCACCTTCACATGGTCGCTCTGCTGCTTGGGCATCTCGGCGCGTTCCAGAAGCTGCGCCATGCCCAGCAGGGCGTTTAGCGGTGTGCGCAGCTCATGGGAAATGTTGGCGATGAAGGCGGACTTGACATGGGCGCTGGCCTCGGCGGCGTCGCGGGCCTGGAGCGCCTCGCTCTTCTCCTGCCGCAGGCGGATCACCAGCCGGCCATTCTCATTGCGAAGCAGCAAGCTCTCATCCAGCAGCCGCGCCATGCCCTGGCAATAGCTGATCAGGACGCAGGCGAACAGCACGCAGAGGATGGCGGCGCTGTCGGCATAGAGCCCGCCCTGCCACACCAGCAGGGCCACCAGCGGGCCCAGCGCGAAGATGGTGTGCACCATGTAAGCGGGACGATAGGCCTAGCGGGCGATGAACTCTGTCGCCACCATGCCCAGAAAGGCCAAGGCGAGATAGGCCTGGGCGGGGAAGGAATCCCATACGAACCAGAACAGGGCCGCCACCCCCCAGGTGGCGCCAGAAATGGCCGACACGAAAGTGTAGCGCTGCGCCCAGAAATGCGGGTCGCTGTACTTTGTCCCATTTTCTCGCGGCCGGTTCTTGTAGGCGGTGGTGAGGCGTTCGGCGGCGATCACCACGGTGATCTGCAAGAGCAGCGGCATCAGCGGCAGGACCGAGGCGCCCTTGCCGGCGATCAGGGTGACGGGCACGCAAAGGACCGCGAAGGGAAGGGAGAGGTAATGACGCCCCAGCGCATACAGGACATCGATGCGGCCGGCGAATACCGGGTCACCGGGACTTTCCTGCGGCGAAATCTCAACAGTCATTGCGCAAATCCTTGCCACAGCTTAGCTTTCGCGCCCTTTCGAAACGCTTAAGCCAGTCCTAACGAAGGGTATATTTGGCCGTGAATGTGACGACGGAAGCTGCGCTTGCCGCCAAGGCCTGGCCCTTTGAAGAGGCCCGCAGGCTGCTGGCCCGGCTGGAGGCGCGCAAAGCCGCGGGGAAGCCCGCGGAAAGGGTGCTGTTCGAGACGGGTTATGGCCCCTCGGGCCTGCCCCATATCGGGACCTTCGGCGAGGTCGCCCGCACCAGCTGGGTACGCCATGCCTTCGAGGCCATCAGCGATGTTCCTACCCATCTGATCGCCTTTTCCGACGACATGGACGGCTTGCGCAAGGTGCCGGAGAACCTGCCGCAAGCCGAGATGCTGACGGCCAATCTGGGCAAGCCGCTGACCGCGATCCCCGATCCCTTCGGCAGCCATGAAAGCTTCGGCCATCACATGAATGCGCGGCTGCGCGCTTTCCTGGACAGGTTCGGCTTCCGCTATGAATTCTATTCCTCCACCGCCACCTACAAGTCGGGCCGTTTCGACCAGGCCCTGCTGCGCCTCCTGGCCAACTACGACAAGGTGATGGCGGTGATGCTGCCGACCCTGGGCGAAGAGCGGCAGCAAACCTATTCACCTTTCCTGCCGATATCCCCGCGCAGCGGCAAGGTGCTGCTGGCCAAGGTGGTGAGCCATGACGTGGCCGCCGGCACCATCACCTATGTCGAGGAAGATGGCAGCCATGAGACGGTGCCGGTCACCGGCGGGCACTGCAAACTGCAATGGAAGCCTGACATGGGCATGCGCTGGGCAGCGCTGGGCGTGGATTATGAGATGTACGGCAAGGATCATCTCTCCCAGGCGCCGCTCTATACCGCCATCTGCAAGATCGCCGGCGGCACACCGCCCGAGCAGTATATGTATGAGATGTTCCTGGACGATCAGGGCCAGAAGATCTCCAAGTCCAAGGGCAACGGCATTTCGCTGGACGATTGGCTGAGCTACGGTTCGCCGGAGAGCCTGGCGCTGTTCATGTTTCAGAAGCCCCGCACCGCCAAGAAGCTCTACTTCGACGTCATCCCCAAGGCGGTGGACGAGTATATCGCCTTCCTGGACGCCTATCATGCGCCGGAAACCACCGATGCGCAGCGGCTGGAAAATCCGGTCTGGCACATCCATGGCGGCCAAGTGCCGGAGGAGCGCTATCCCGTCAGCTTCGCGCTGCTGCTCAATCTGGTATCGGCGTCCAACGCCCATAATCGCGACGTGCTGTGGGGCTTTATCCGCGCCTATTCGCCCGAAGCGGTGTCGCCCGAAACTAATCCGGGTCTGGACAAGCTGGTCGGATTTGCGCTGCGCTATTACGAAGACTTTGTGAAGCCGGCCAAGATATTCCGCGCGCCCGACGACAAGGAACGCGCCGCGCTGGAAGATTTGGCGAACAGGCTGGAGGCACTGGGTGACGAGCGCGACGGCAAGATCGTGCAGGATGTGGTGTATGAAGTGGGCAAGGCGCATGGCTTTGAACCGCTGCGCGCCTGGTTCGCCGCCCTCTATGAAGTGCTGTTGGGACAAAGCCAGGGCCCGCGCTTCGGTTCTTTCGCGGCTTTGTTCGGCACGGCCCAGACCGCGGCGATGATCCGCAGCGCGTTGAATGGCGATTTCCTGAAATGAGGGGCGCGCTGCTCGCGCTGATGCTGCTCGTGCCCTCCCTGGCATGCGCTGCCAGCACGGAGGAGATATTCGCTCTTTATGCCCGGGGTGATTACGAACAGGCCGCCAAGCTGGGCGAGGCGTCCCGCAGCGCGCCTGGTCTGGCCGTGGCGGCGCGTGCCGTGTTGGCGGACGAAGTGTTGCGCGATGCGCCTTGCCTGTCCTGCCTGCAGCGCGCCGAGAAGCTGGCGCGCCAGGCCGTGATTCTGGATCCGCATTTCGCCAATGGCCAGATCTGGCTGGCGGTGGCGCTGGGCTACCAGTCGCGCATTCTGGGGCCCATCCGGGCGCGGCTGAAGGATACGCCCAACCAGTCCAAGATGGCGCTGAACCTGGCTTGTCTGGCGGATTCCACCAATGCCTATGCCATTTCGGCCCTGGGCGGCTGGCATATCGAAATCGTGCGGGCCGGCGGCACCTTCCTGGCCAGACATGTCTATGGCGCGAGCGAGGCGCAAGGCATCTCGCTGTTTGATGCGGCGGTGAAGGCCGACCCCGCCAATGTGGCGGTGCATTACCAGATCGCGCTGTCATTGGCCGGGTTCGAGCCGGAGAAATATCACGGGCGGATCGTGACGGAATTGCGCGCCGCCGCCTCCAACACGCCCAACACGGCGTACGAAAAGAAAATCCAGAGCCGCGCTGGGGAACTGCTTGGCCTTCTGAACCAGGGCGCGCAGGAGGCGTTCGAGGCGCGGGTGCGCAAATATCAGGGCTTTCCCGACTGATTCATTGTGGTTTTGGTTATTGGCTGGCCCAAATTATCCGGTGGACGAAAGTGACTTCGCTGAGGGCGAAGCCGCGGTCTGCGAAGGCCGGATTGAAGCTTTTCAGTTCAATGCGCTGGGCGGTCAGGCGCGCCAGGCTCTTGGCCAGCACTTCCCCGGTATGGGTCTTGACCACCACCCGGTCACCGCGCCGCACATTGGCGGCAGGCGAGACTAGGATGCGGTCTCCGTCGCGATAGACTGGCATCATGGAATCGCCCGTGATCTCCAGCGCATAGCAATGGGGATCGGGATTGTCGGGAAAGGCGATGTCTTCCCAGCCCGAGCCGGCGGGGAAACCGGAATCGTCGAAGAAGCCTTCATTGCCGGCCTGGGCCATGCCGATCAGGGGCACCATGCGCGCCCGCGCCGCTTGCCGGTCGCCGATCAGGGCGGTGAATTCATCCAGGCTGGCGCCGGTGACCGCCAGCACCTTGGCCAGGCTTTCGGTGGAGGGCCAGCGCAGCTTTCCATTGGCGGCGCCGCGCTTGCTCTTGTTAAAAGTGGTGGGGTCCAGCCCGGCCAATCTGGCCAGGCCCGAAGGCGACATGCCATGTCGGGCGGCAAGGGCGTCAATGGCGCGCCAGATTTGCGTGTGGGTCAGCATGTTAGGAAACTAACCGGACTTTATGGTTATATTCCTAGATTAAGAGCGGGGCGGGTGGCCGTCCAGAGGGAGACGCGTGCTGTTCGATCTTGGCGCCGCAATCTTACGGCAACTGCCGGCGGAACCTGCGCATCGCGCCACCTTGGCGCTGGCGGCGGCGGCAGGCCCGCTGATCCCGGCCGCGGCGCCCGATGATGCGCGTCTTGCCGTGCGTGCCTTGGGCCTGGGTTTTCCCAATCCCGTCGGCCTGGCCGCCGGCTTTGACAAGAATGCACAAGTGCCGGACGCCATGGCGCGCTTCGGTTTCGGTTTTGTGGAATGCGGCACCGTGACGCCGCGGCCGCAAGCCGGAAATCCGCGGCCGCGTCTGTTCCGCCTGAGCCGGGACGGGGCGGTTATCAACCGCATGGGCTTCAACAATGACGGCAGCCTGGCGGCAGCAGAAAATCTGCGCCGCCGCAAAGGTAAAGGCATTGTCGGCATCAATATCGGCGCCAACAAGGACAGCGAAGACCGCATTGCCGATTATGTCCGCGGCTTTGCCGTACTGGCGCCGCTGGCGGATTACGTCACCGTCAATGTGTCGTCACCCAACACCCCGGGCCTGCGCGGCCTGCAGAACCGCGAAGAACTCACGCGCCTGCTGGACGCCGTGATCGGCGCGCGGGCCACGCATGGCTACAAACCGGTCGCGCTCAAGATCGCGCCCGACCTGGATGCGCATGCGCTGGACGAGATCGCCGATGTGGTGCGCGCCAGCGGCATCGAAGGCCTGATCGTTTCCAACACCACGATCGCGCGACCTCCATTGAAATCTGCCCATGCCGGGGAAGCCGGCGGCCTTTCGGGCAAGCCGCTGTTGGCGCCATCCACCCTGGTATTGGCCCAGATGCATCAGCGGCTGGGCGGCGCGGTGACCTTGATCGGGGTGGGCGGCATTGCCAGCGGCGAAGATGCTTATGCCAAGATCCGCGCCGGGGCCTCGCTGGTGCAGGTCTATACCGCGCTGGCCTTCCAGGGTCCTGGCCTGGTGAGGCGCATCAAGCGCGAGCTCATCGCTTGCCTGCAGCGTGATGGTTTTGCGGAATTGACTGACGCCATCGGCACGGCAAATTGACGACACGTCACGAACGGCGCAAGTTCCCGGGATGGAGCCCAAGCCAACCCCGCCTGCGGGCCGCCGCGAGCTGACCAAGGCGCAGAACCGCGAGACCATTCTGGCCGCGGCGCGCCAGGTCTTCGCCCAGTTGGGCTTTGCCGCCACCACGGTGCGCGATGTGATCCGGGCCACGCCTTTGGCCTCGGGCACCTTTTACAACTACTTCAAGTCCAAAGAGGAAGTGTACCAGGCGCTGCGCGACGAGGTGGCGCTGGCGGTACGGCCGCGGCTGCGCGCGGCGCGGGCCGGCGCGGAAACGGCGGAAGCCTTCCTGGCGCAAAACTTTCGCGCCTTTTTCCAGTTCGTCGCCGAAAGCGGATCGCCGGCGCCGGAGCGTTTCCGCATGGATTCGCCCCAGGTGCTGGCCGGCTTTGCCGAGCTGCAGGCGGACATCGAGGCGGCCATGGCCCGCGGCGTGCTGCCGGCCGCCGATGCGGGGGCGCTGACCGCGGCGCTGGTGGGGGTGGCGTTCGAACTGGCGGAACGGGTCAAAGCGGGCGCGGAGGTCGAGGCGATGACGGCTTTCGCCACGGCGCTGTTCATGGGCGGCATGGCCGCGCTGCCGAAGGCCTAGGCGCCCTTCTTGGCCGCCGCCGCCAGATAGTCGCCCCAGATGCGGTCCTTCTCGGCGCCCAGCTGGTGCAGGTAAGCCCAGCTGTAAAGACCGGTGTCATGGCCGTCGGAAAAGCTCAGGCGTACGGCATAGTTGCCCACGGGCTCGACATTCGCGATCGTCACATGTTTTTTGCCCAGCACGATAGTCTTGGGCCCGCCATGGTTGCGCACTTCGGCGCTGGGTGATTCCACCCTGAGATATTCGGCGGCCAGGTCGAAGCGCGAGCCGTCATCGAAGGCGACAGTGAGCACGTCCTGCGCCGGGTTCAGCCGGATCTCGCTGGGCCAAGGATTGGGGGTGGGATTATCTGAGGGCATCGCGCTCTTCGTCCGTCAATTGCCGCGCTTCACTGATCAGCATCACCGGCACGCCGCCGCGGATGGGATAGGCCAGGCCTGCGGCGCGGGAGACAAGTTCCTGTTTCTCCCGATCATAGCGCAGCATGGTCTTGGTCAGCGGGCAGACCAGGATTTCCAGCAGCTTGGGATCGGTGTCCATCAGTTGAGGCTGGTGGGGCCGTCCGCGCCCCCCATCTCGAGCAGCGCCATCAGGGTGGAAGCGCGTTCCTGGAAGCTGCCGGCTTCCAGCAGGGCCTGCTTCTCGGCCGGATCGAAGGGGCACATCATCGCCAGGGCATTGACCAGCGCCTCGCCAGGGGCGGTCATCACGCTTTTCCAGTCCGCCTTCATGTCGCGGCTGGACAGATAGGTCTTCAGTGCCGCCAGCAGCCGCTCACGGGGGAAATCCTCATCGCCCTGCTGCGCCAGATCACCGGCAAAGGGCGCGAAGTCGCAAAAGCCGGCGCGCCAGGCGGTGGCGCTCTGCATCTCGCCGGTCAGGCGGAAGCGGCACAGCCCCGCCAGAGTGATCAGGTAGCGGTTGTCGTCGGTCTCGCGGAAGCTCACGATCTTGCCGGCGCAGCCCACCTGCGACAGCGGCGGGCGCAGCACCTTGTCCTCGCTCTCGGTGGGCTGGATCATGCCGATCAGCCGGTCGCCCTGCAGCGCATAGTCCACCATCTCCAGATAGCGCGGCTCAAAGACATTGAGCGGCAACTGCCCGCGCGGCAGCAGCACCGCGCCGGTCAGCGGAAACAGCGGCAGCGAAGCGGGCAGGTCGGAATAGGAATGATAGTGGCGCGGCATCAGGAGAACAGGATCCCTGAGAGCTTGCGCCGCGCCTCGATGGTGCGCGGGTCGGTGGGGCCCATGGCCTCGAACAGGGTGACCAGCTGTTTTCTCCCCGCTTCCTCGTTCCATTTGCGGTCGCGGCGGATCAGCTCCAGCAGTTCGGCGATGGCGCCGTCGCGGTCGCCGGCTGCATCCAGCGCCATGGCAAGGTCATAACGTGCCTGATGGTCCTTGGGATCGGCGGCCAGCCGGGCACGCAAGTTCGCGGTCTCGCCACTTTCGGGTGCCGGCGCCTCGCGCAGCTTCAATTCGGCTTCCACCGCCCGGATGGCGTCGTGCTGGGCAGCGTCGGGCCGCACCAGCTGCAGCACGGACATGGCCTGCTCCAACTCGCCGCCGGCCAGATAGGCGCGCGCCAGGCCGGCTACGGCCTCGGGATGGCCCGGCTCGTCCTGCAGCACATGGCCATAGGCCTGCGCCGCCATGGCGGCATCGCCGGCCGCCAGCGCTTCGGCCCCCACCGCCAGCACTTCGGCGGTGTGTTCGGGTC
>JAEKMB010000108.1 GCA_019508105.1 Alphaproteobacteria bacterium | reverse complement strand
TCCGGCTTGTGCAAGGCCAGCATGCCGCCGATCACCGGCTGGCCGGTGACGCGGCTGACCAGTTCATTGGAAACCGCCATGCCGTCGGTCTTCTGCGCCTCGGCGAACACCCCATTGCTGCTGACTTTCAGGCCATGGGCCAGCGCCATGGCCGAACAGACGACATGCCCGCTGGCATCGATGCGTGACAGATTGGAAAAATAGCGCACCCCGATCAGGGTGTCAGCCAGCACGCCGTCGCAATTGCCGTTCATGCCGCGCACTTCAGAGAGGCTGCCCACCGCGCGCAGCACCTGCTCGGCGGCGGCCATCAGATTCTGGTCGCCGGCCGCCACGGTGCGCGCCGATTGCAGCAGCCGCTCATGGACATTGGCGATGTCCAGCCGCGCCCGCGCCACGCCCTGAAAAATCGAGACCAGCACCACGGGAACAAGCGCCAGGGTGATGATCGCCTGCAGCCGGCGGCGCAGGGTCCAGCCAGCCTCCCGGCTCATCAAGTTCATGTCGTTATTTGGGGCGCTTTTTTCCGCCGAGCTGGTCGGACCGTCCAGGGCTGAGCTGATCAAGCTGCGCCATGATCTCACGAGCGGCATCCCCCCCGGCAGGACGGGAAACATCATTGAGGGTGTCGCTGCCGTCCAGAATCTCTATCAAGGTCTTGCGCGCGCGGGCAACCCGGCTCTTGACCGTGCCGACGGCGCATTTGCAAATGGCCGCGGCATCTTCATACGAAAAGCCGCCCGCGCCCACCAAAATCAAGGCTTCGCGCTGCTCGTCGGACAGGTGCTTGAGGGCCCGAACCGTGTCGGACAGTTCGGCGGAGTGAACCTGGTCCTCTCCGCCGCCCGGAATGCGCTCGGCGGCTTCCTGGTCCCAAGGGGCCTGGCGCCAGGCGCGGCGGCGGTCGGAATAGAACTGGTTGCGCAGGATGGTGAACAGCCAGGCCTTGAGATTGGTGCCGGGGATGAAGCTGGAGCGGCTTTGCCACGCCTTGACCAGCGTTTCCTGCGCCAGATCGTCGGCGGCTTCCTGGTTACCGGTCAGCGAGCGAGCAAAGGCGCGCAGAAACGGGACCAAGCCAAGCAGTTCAGACTTGAAGTCGGTGTTTTCCGATTTCTGCGGCAAAGCGGACGGGGCGGAGCTGGGCATCACGATACCTTCTTGCCCCCCTTGTCCTCGGCTTCGTCGATCTGACGCAGCAAATCCATGAAATCTTCCGGCACCGCCTCCTGTGCGACATCGTCATACATGCGGCGCAGCTCGCGGCCGATCGCCCGCTGCCGCGCCCGGATCGCCCGGGCCTTTTCGGAGGGCTTCTCGTCAGCCACGTCCATATCCCATTGCTGCGTCATGTTTGACCACGCCATTTCCCGGTGCGACACTTGCCCGGAAAACCCGGATTAGCGCCTCATTTCGACCTGTCTGCCCCATGTCAGTTCCCTTCCCATGGTTCCAAACGAACAGATTTGGTGATGGTTCCGGAAGGCCAGGGAACTTTTTTGGCTGGCGTAAGTTCCTCCCCTGAGCTTTTCTCTGGGCCGAAGGAGCCTCTCCATGAGTATGTCGCAGATCCTTGCGCCGCATCTTCCCTATTTGCGCCGTTATGCACGGGCCCTGACGGGCTCCCAGACCAGCGGGGATGCCCATGTCCGGGCCACCCTGACGGCAATTCTGGCAGGAGATCAAAGCCTTATGGAGGGGGTCCCGCCGCGGGTGGGCCTTTACCGCATCTTCCACGCCATCTGGCAGTCCGGGGCGGAGCATTTCGACGACCAGGCGCCGAGCCCGGGCCAGAGCCCCGAAGGCCGCCTGAAATCCTTGTCCGCCACCAAGCGGGCCGCCCTGCTTTTGACCGCGGTCGAGGCTTTCAGCCTGGAGGAAGCCGCCTTCATTGTGGATGAGAGCCCCGAAGAGGTCGAGGCCGCCATTCTGGGCGCTCAGAAGAGCATCGACAGCCAGTTGGCCAGCCGGGTCCTGATCATTGAGGACGAGCCCATCATCGCGCTGGACCTGGAAAATCTGGTCACCGAGCTGGGCCACAAAGTGGTGGCGGTAGCCTCGACCAAGGACGATGCGGTGGCCAAGGCCAAGTCGGAGCGTCCCGGCCTGGTGCTGGCGGACATCAATCTGGGCGAAGGCGGCAGCGGCATCGACGCGGTCAGCGAGATCCTGGCTTCGTTCGACATTCCGGTGATCTTTATCACCGCCTATCCGGAAAAACTTCTCACCGGCGAACGTCCCGAACCGACCTATCTGATCGCCAAACCGTTCCTGCCCGAGACCGTGCAGGCAACCGTGGGACAGGCGCTGTTCTTCCACCCGGTCGCGCGCGAAGCGGCATAAATTTATTCATCGGAGATTTGAGTCATGGCCGCCAAGAAAAAGCAGACCACCGGCAATATCGAAGCGCGGCTTGCCGCGCTGCGCGCCGACATCCAGGCGCTGCAGGGCGACATGAAGGGCCTTTATGGCGATGTCACCGAGATCGCCTCCGAACGCGCGGCGCTGGCCATGCGCTCGGCCGAGGAAATCGCCGACCGTGCCGTGGCGCTGGCCGAGGAAGCCGCCCGCGAAGCCAAGGTGACGGCGCTGGAATACAAGGAAGAAGCCGCGGACTGGGCCGACGAGAATGCCGAAGAATTGCGCGGCCATGTTCGCGCCCAACCCATCCAGTCGCTGCTGATCGCCGGTGGCATCGGCGCTTTCCTGGGCGCCATCTTCCTGCGGCGCTGAGCGCCCGTTAATAATTTCATTGCGGCGCTATGCGCCGCGGGGCGTTAATTTCCCTGTTAAGGGCCGCTATCGTATAACCGGCCGACAAAGGGGACAGACATGTTGGCGCGATTGACTGCCAAGGCGATTTTCGCCGTAGCCGCCATTGCCATGGCGTTTTTCGGCGTCGGCCTGCTGGGCAAGGCATTGGCCACGGCGCTGGTCGCGGCCTTGGGACCCGCAGGTGGTTATGCGCTGGCCGGCGCGGTGTTGCTGGTGCCGCCGCTGATCTGGGCCGTGATCAGGCTTCTGTCGCGCCCGCGCCGCCGGTCCGCCGCGGCACAATCCAACAGCGAGCTCACCCGGGTACTGCTGGCCGCGGTCGCCAAGGAGACGCCGTGGGTGGCCATTGTCGGCGCCGGCCTGGCGGGGGCGGCGAAAATGTTTCTCAACCGCAACAAATCCTCCAAATAAACGCTGTCCTAGCCCTCCACCCTGTGGACAAAAGGGAACTCGCGCCCGATCGCGACGTTTTTGTGGCCTAGACTCCTCGGGAGCAACGGCATGCTCGGTTGGGCGCTGACTTTTCTGATCCTCGCACTGGTTGCCGGATATATGGGCTTTTTCGGGCTGGCGGGCGCGGCGGCAATGGTCGCCAAGCTTCTCCTGGTGGTGTTTCTGGTTCTGCTGATCGTCAGCGCCTTTTCCGGCGCGTTCAGGGGCAGGCCACCGGCTTGATCTGTCCCATCATTTGTTAAGGGAGGCTTGCGACATGCGTATTCCCGCCTTTCTGATGGATCATCCGCTGGAAGCCTTGGTCGCGGGGGTGCTGCTCTGCGCCCTGCTGTTCGGTTCTTCCGACCGGCATGCCACGGAAGTGGCCGCCCAGCCCCACCCCGCCAAGGTGGCGACGATGGGCAAGCCCTAAAATTATTTTGGCTGGCCGGGGAACGCTTTTTTGGCCCAGCCATTACCTGACACGAGCGGACGTCCGATCCGGAACGCCCCCAGCCCCTTCGACAGCCCGCTTCGGGTGTCCGCTCTCTTCTCTAAAGCCCCGCTCTGCGGGGCTTTTTTGTTATAATCCAGACCGCCTACGGCATCTTCCCAATGAGGGAACTTTTGGGGCGTCCCACCGGATAAAGCATGTAGAGGCCGGACGGGGTCTGAGCCTGGGTGGGAAAGCCGAGATAGGCGAAAGACCGCTGCACCACAGGATGCTGGTCGCGGCGAAGTTCCGCCAAATACAGCAGGCGGTCCTGGAGCAGGGCGGGCGGCGGAGCCGGGGCGTCTTCGTAGCGCTGGGGCTCATTGACCTGGATGACCTTGATGCCGGGCTGGGTGAAGCGCAGCCAGGCCGTGGTCTGATAATCGGTTGTCACAATGGCAGCGGCCAGATGGGCTTGGGTCAGGGCGCCGGCGACGGTGGCGATGGGCGCAAAGTCGCGGCCCAGCATGCGCGCCACCGGATCCTTGCGCAGATGCAGGATCTGGGGGAAGGCGGCATGGACATAAAGCGCCAGCAGCATCAGGGCGGCCGAAGGCGCGGCGATCATGGAGAGTTTGCGCCACGGCCCCGTGGTGCTGACGACGCTGGCCGCCAGGATCGCCAGCACCGGATAGAGAAAACAGGGCCAGTTGCCCTGGACCCGGTCATGCAGCGAATGCAGGAGAAAATAACCCAGCGCCACCCAGGCCGGCAGTCCCAGCATCAACAGGGGGCTGTCCCGCCTTGTCGCGCGCCACAGGCCGACCGCCATCAGGACAAAAATCAGCGGCGAAGCCATGCCCAGCTGCGCGGCCAGAAACTCGCCCAGATAGCGCAAAGTGAAATGGCCGGTGCCGACACGGCCGAACTGGAAGGCGAACGTCTCCCAGTGATGCCGAGACTGCCACAGCAAAAAAGGCGCCGCGATCGCCAATGCCAAAACCGCCGCCAGATAGGGCCAGGGCGACGCCAGCCACTTTGTTTTTTTGGGGGCATCCGCCCCCGGGCGGGCATCGCGGTCCAGCAGCAGCCAGCCCAACGCGCCGGCGCCGAGAAAAAGCGCGGAGAATTTGGAGAGCAGGCCCAGCCCGGCAGCAGCACCGACCGCGAGCCACCACTTCCCGTCGCCGCTGGCTTGCACGCGCGCCAAACAATAGAGGAAGGCGCAAGCCATGACGGTGGAGGGCATGTCCGGCGTCGCCGCCATCAGCTCGGCCGAAACCATGATGGTGAGATTGAAGAACAGCGCCGCCAGCGCGGCTTTGTCTTCATCCTTGAGGATCAAGGCCGCGGCCCGCCAGACACACCAGCTGGCGGGCAGCGAAAGCACCACGCCGGCCAGCCGCACACCTAAAGGCGTGTCGCCCAGCACCAGGGTTCCGGCGCGGATCAACCAGGCGATCATGGGGGGATGATCGAAATAGCCGAAAGCCGGACGCAGCGACCATAGCCAGTAATAGGCTTCATCCGCCGACAGCGGCAAAACCGCCGCCATCACAGCGCGCAGAAAAAGCAGCACACAAACAATCAGGAGAGACACCCGTGCAGGTATCACCGCGCGCGCCAGACAAACAGTGTCGACATGGCGTAATTCCACAACACGCTCATCACCGCGCCCACCGCCCCGGCCACCCACCAGATCGGGCGCTCGACATAGAGCCAGCTCGCCAGGTCCACATTGGCCAGCACTCCCACCGAGCAGACCAGGCAGAACAGCACAAAGCCCCTGAGCATCGACCAGCCCTTCAGGCGCCGGTCGCGATAAGTCAGCTCATTGTTGAGCAGGAAGTTGCTGGTCATGGCGGCAAAGGTGGCGATGATCTGGGCGCCGCGGAAATTCTCGTGCACCAGAAGTCCACCGAACAGCACCGCCAGATGCACAACAAGACCGATGCTGCCGACAATGGCAAAGAAGATGAACCGCGGGTCCACCAGGTCGCCGGTCATCTTGGCCAGCAGCAGGCCCAGGAATTCCACCCCGATCTGGATGTTGAACTTGCTTTCGCCGGCATGGCGCTCACCGAAGCTGTAAGCCTGTTCGGCGATGCGCAAGGACGGTCCCGCCGTGGCGGCGATGTCCAGCAGGATCTTGAATCCGGCCGGCGACAGGCGCGGTGCGATCTCATCGAACCGGTCGCGACGCAGCATGAAAAAGCCCGACATGGGATCGGACAGAGGCGTGCCCACCATCTTGTGGGTCATTCGGGTCGCCAGCCGCGAAATGGTGCCGCGCCCTTCCGAAAAGCTGGCGGCCGATCCCCCCGCGACATAGCGGGTGGCCGCCACCAGGTCGGCTTCGCCGCTTTGCAGCCTGGCCAGCATGGCGGGCAGCACTTTTTCGTCATGCTGCAGATCGGCGTCGATCACCGCGACATAAGGGGCGGCGCTGGACAGGATGCCTTCGATACAGGCGCCCGCCAGTCCCCGGCGTCCGACCCGGCGCAGGCACCGCACTCTGGCGTCCTGGGCGGCAATCTCCTTCACCGCCGCGGCCGTGCCGTCGGGGGAATTGTCGTCCACGAAAATGGCTTCCCAGGCAACACCGCCCAGGGCGGCATCCAGCCGGCGAACCAGTTCGGCGACATTTCCCCGCTCCTGGAAGGTGGGGACGACGATGCTCAGTTGGGCGGTGGCCAAAGCGGAACTCAAAAAAAGATTATTCCCTTGGTGCGGGCTGCTGCGTTTAACGTCAAGGGGTTAGCGGGCGGCGTCAACAAATGGCTAACCATCACAGCCGCTTATCGGCGCAGTTGGTGCAACTTTGGGCTGAAACAGGCGTTGGGCAGCTATGGGCGATCCTGCCATCTCACCGCACCGCGGACCCATTCCGGGCCTGCCCGCCGACCACACCCATATGCGGCTGGTGGCGCCCCGCGTGCTGGTGGTCGAGGACGAGATGACCGTGGCCATGCTGATCGAGGACATGGTGAGCGAGCTGGCCTATGAGGTTGCCGCCGTGGTGCCCCGCCTGGAAGATGCCATGCGGCTGGTGGACAGCGAATTGTTCGACATCGCGGTGCTGGATGTGCACCTGAACGGCAAGACGGTTTTTGCCTTTGCCGATGAACTTCTGGAACGCGAGATTCCCTTCCTGTTCGCCACCGCCTATGGACCGCATAGCATCCCGGCCAAATTCCAGGATCGTGCGGTGCTGCGCAAACCCTTCGGCCCGGTGGAGCTCAGGCGCGCCCTGATGCAGTTGTCAGGTTAGTCAGCCTGGCCCGGTCAGTGGAAGAAGATGGCATAGATCACGATGCCCGCGATCACCGCCAGCGCCAGCGAAATGTGCAGCACATAGCGCATGACGCCCAGTTCCTTGCCGCCCCGTGCTTCCTGGGCGCTAAGAACCGTCTTGCCGTTTTCCGTCGTCGCCATGATCTGTCTCCTTTATTCCGCGGCGTGGCCGCTGATGTGGAGCCGGTCTTCCAGCTCCGCGATCATCACCGCGATTTCATCTTTCTCGGCCGGGTCGGTCTCGCGCCAGGCCTCCAGAATCTGCAGCCGCTCGGCATCGTCGAACCGCCGGTCGCGCAGCACGTCGCCGGGGGTGCGATAGATGCGCGCTGGGTTTTGCCGGATGTCGTCGAACAGCTTCTTCTTGGTCATGCCGATGCCCTGTCAGATGCGGCCTAGCAGGGCCAGCACCAGCACAATGACCAGCACCAGGCCCAAGGTTCCGGACGGGTAATAACCCCAGCTACGGCTGTGCGGCCAGGAAGGCCAGGCGCCCAGAAGCAACAGCAGAAGCACCACAATCAGAATTGTTCCGAGCATTTGAAATTCCTTCCAGCATTATCTGAAAAGCAACTCCGTCGTCCCGGCCCGGTTCCCCTAAGGTCCCGGGTTCCCGCGCTTTTCGCCGGGAACGGGCTCCGCTGCCCGCCCGTTTTCATGGCTCAGCCTTCACAGGAGGACTTCCATGAAGAATCGTCTTTTCGCCATGACTGGCGCCGCCTTGGCTTTGATGGCGACGCCTGTGTTTGCGGTACCCGTCGCCCTGTCTTCCATCAACAATCCGCCGGCCACCATCGGCAAGGCCAATGTGCGCGATACCAACGGCCAGATTATCGGCGCGGTACAGCGCGTGGATTTGACCGCGCAAGGCACGCCCACCAAAGTGTCGGTGGCGCTGCGAGGCCCCGGTGAGAAGGTGGTGGTGCTGAATGCCAGGCAGATGGCATATGATGCCAGCCGCAACGAAATCATTACCGACTCTTCGCGCGCGCAGTTACACCTGCTGTACGGTCAGAATTAGGCTACTTGGCGAACTTTAAAGCGGCGAAAGCGCCGGCGCTGGCAGTGATGCCGGTCAGGATGGTGCCCCAGGCGATATCCAGCAAGGTCACGCGCAGGGTCCACACTTTCATGGTGGCCATGTTGGTGAGGTCATAGGTGGCGTAGGTAAAACATCCAAACAGCGCCCCGAACAGGGCCGCGCTTTTCCAGTCCCCTGACTCCAGCGCGGGACGCACGGCAAA
>JAEKMB010000004.1 GCA_019508105.1 Alphaproteobacteria bacterium | reverse complement strand
TTCTTCCACTGCAACCACATGGTGCTCAAGAAGTGCATCCAAGCGTGCTTTGTCGCCGGAACGATGCGCACCGCGCACTTCCTGAAGATGAGAAAAACGTTCGGACTCGCGAATGAACACGCGCCCAAGCATGACAACGACCAGCGGAAGGACGCCCAGCAAAAAGACGAAACACCATCCCCATTGCCCAAACGACAGGTAGACAGCAGAGGCTAGAAAGACCCCTAGAGGCCACCCACCCTGAACAATCGAATATAGGAAGCCACGCCTATGAGCAGGCATCTGTTCGCTGACGATGGTGATGGATACCGCCGCCTCGGAATACGCAAAACCTGTTGCCAACGCCCTGACCACACAGAGCTGCCAAAATTCATTCACAAAATAGGTCAGCCCCGTGAAAATCGCGGACCCCGCCAGGCAAAACATCCACATTCGGCGGCGACCGATGGTGTCCATGCCATAGCCGGCAAAAAGGGTGATACAGAATTGCGCGCCGAATACGCATAGGCCCAAATATCCTAGGCCCGCCTGGCTGATATGCAGGTCTTTGGATACCGCAGGGAGTGCCAGTACGAGAAGGTTCACATCGTAGGATGCGAGTGACCAGCCCGCCAAAGCCACCGCGACCAGGTAAAGGGAATAGCGGTCAAGCCCAAGACTTTGCATTTTGCCCCCAAATTGGCGCTGAACTCGATAAAAGCTCACGCCCGATGTCGGTTCAGGTCTTGGTTCTCAATCGGCCGCGCAGTGCGGCAATGCGATCCTGCCAAGTCTGGCTATCTAGAACCGATCTGTTGACGATCGCACCCAATGGCGCGCGGCCGTCGCGATATTCGAGGACCGCCTGAACATCGAGCGCTCCCATCTGGGCGAAGCATTGATCGGTCCAACACAGTGCATGCGGCGTCAGAATGACATTATCGAGCGCAAGTATGGGATCATTGGGATCAGGCGGCTCCTGTTCCAGGACATCGAGGCCTGCCCCGGCAATGCGGTGCTCCTGAAGCATCTTCGTAAGTGCTTTCTGATCGACAACGGGCCCACGAGCGGTATTGATGAAATAACTCGTGGGTTTCATGAGCGCCAACAATTCCGCACTGACAATGTGTCTCGTGGCGTCCGTCAGAGGACAACTGACCGAGAGGACATCGGAACGGCGAAATAGGTCTTCAATACCGACGAGTTCGACTCCAAGCTCGGCCATCAAGCCTGCGTCCGCGCCAAGCTCGGCCATCAAGCCTGCGTCCGCGAAGGGGTCATGCGCAATCAGCTTCATGTCGAATGGCTTGGCCAGGCGGAAAGTCTCGGCGCCGATATTGCCGGCGCCCAGCGAGCCGAAAGTCCGCCCGACAAGTCCGATGCCCATATGGGCACCACGCTGCGCGAAGCCCGCCGCGCCCGCCCGCGTCAGTTTCTCCTTGATCGCCAGTTTTCCTGTCAGCGCCAGCATCAGGGTGATGACCGCCACGGCGACCGGCCGGCGCACCGACTCCGGCGTGATCACCAGGGCGATACCCGCATCGGTGCAGGCGTTGACATCGACCGTATCGTATCCAACCCCGAAGCGGGCGATGACGCCCAGCCGACCGCTTTTGGGCACGCTGTTCCGATCGAAGCGGTGCGCCAACAGGATGAGCGCGTCGAAATCCTCCAGTTGCCGGGCACTGATCGGATTTTCAGACTCCAGGAACGCAGCTTCGACCCGCGGATCGGCCGTCAGCGGCGCAAGATCGAAATCGGCGAAGGTTGGCGATCCGTCGGCGTTGCGAAAATCGGCCGATAGCGCGACCCGGAATTTTTCTGCCATTGTAATACCCCTGTCAGCCGCCCATCCTGTTGGCGACATTCGCGCCCGAACAGACCAGGTCGCATCGCATAACATGCTTGCGAACTATCATGTCGGCGCTCGCGTCATTGAATAGGCGGAAGTGTCCGGTTTTCAGATGCGCCTCAAACGCCGCCCTGTCGCAATAGATTTCATAGAGCAACACACGCCCCGTCTCACCTTCCGGCTCCAGGACATCGAATTGCAGGCATCCCGGCTCGTCGCGGACGGAAGCATCCGCATTGGCGTCGATCAGGGCGCGAAATTGTTTTTCCGTGCCCGGCTTGAGCTGGAAATCCACCCAGATCACAAAAAGCATTTTCCCCGCCTTGTCGCCCGCGCGCCGTCTTTGCTGCTTTGCGGCATATTTTGAGGGGCGGTGTTGCCCGCAATGTTGCCGAAAATGGCGATTTGGAGCAAGTATTCCTGGCCGTTACCGGCAGGTTCGCCAAATCAGAACGAGCCGCTGCGGCATGGGGATGGGGAAACGCCATGAAGAGCAATCCGGTTAAAACCGGCCTGGCGGCCGGAAAGCATGCTTTCGGCACCATGGTGTTCGAGTTCTTCACGCCCGGCATGTCGCAAATCGCCAAGGCGGCGGGCGCGGAATTCATCCTGTTCGACATGGAACATTCGGGCGTCACCATAGAAACGCTCAAGGGTCAGATCGCGGCCTGCCGCGGCATCGGCCTTGTGCCCATGGTACGGGTGCCGGCCCTGCAATATCACTTCATCGCGCGCTGCCTGGACATGGGCGCCATGGGCATCATGGTGCCCATGGTCGAAAGCGCGGCCCAGGCGCGCGAAATCGTCTCGGCGACCCGTTATCCGCCGGCGGGCCGCCGCGGCGCGGCCTTCAGCATGGCGCATGACGATTACGAAGCCGGCTCCCTGCCCGACAAGATGGCAACGGCGAATGCGCGCACCCTGGTCATTGCCCTGGTGGAAACCGCCGATGGTGTGGCGGCCGTGGACGACATCGCGGCCGTGGACGGGATCGATGTCGTGTGGATGGGTCATTTCGACCTGACCAATTTCATGGGCATTCCCGGCCAGTTCGAAAACCCCGCATATCTGAAGGCAGTCGACAAGATCGTCCAGGCCGCGAAACAGAACGGCAAAATCGCGGGCATGATGGCGGCGGATGAGAATTGGGCGCGCGACTACCTGGCCAAGGGATTCCGCATCATCGCATATGGCGTGGATCATCTTCTTCTTCAGCGGGCTCTTAGCCAGGGACTATCCCACATGCGCGCGATCGTGGGCTAAGCCCCAAGCCGTTCCGGCAAGTTGGACTCGTAACGACTGGTTCATGCCGCCATGCGGACGAAAGCAATGCTCAATGGCGTTAATGCCACATTGGACCCGCGAATGGCTTGCCCGGTATCAAGCCATTGCGGGTCGTGGATCGCAGACTGAAAATTATCCGCATTCAGGATGCGGATTTCCGCGTCACGGGAAAGTTGGACGGAGGAGGCGTTCGGTCCTAGATTCGCGATTATGAGGTGAACTTGGGAATGATCCTGTGACGCCACGCCTACAATGCCGGTCCCTGCCGAACGCATTGACAATCTTGTAGCACCGCCCATTACAGACATGAACCGGAGGACGTGAAAGATGGGATACACCATCACCGTCCTGT
>JAEKMB010000003.1 GCA_019508105.1 Alphaproteobacteria bacterium | reverse complement strand
AGCCGGGAAAACCATAGGAGACAAAGCGGTCATTCTGCAGCACGTCGCCGAACAGTTGCAGGCGCAGCTTCTGGCCGTCACCCAGATCATCTGCCGCTTCCAGGAAGGCGGTGTGGGTGATGGTGTTGGAAAAATCCACGCCTTTGGCGATGTAAACGGTGCGCGGGTCCAGGGTGGTGGTGCCGAAGCCGCTGTCCAACCGGTGCGCCGCATCGTTGCAGCCGGCGCAGGCCAGGGGCACGAAACGGGGATCGTAGGTATAAGGATTGCCGCCCAACTCGTTCAAGGTCAGCCGGCCATTGCCGTCGGCATCCTTGAGCGAGGTATTGTGCCCGGTCATGTAGCTGCCGCTGTCGATCAGCGCCTGGGTGAGCCGGTTCCAGCCCGGTGTCTGCACATCGCCATGGGAATGATAATACATGTAATCAGCGGCGAAGGACCAATCACCCTGCGCCAAGTTGCCGGACAATTCCACCAGCTGATGGCTGGGATGGATACCGCGATAAAAGCTGAAACTGTCATCGAGTTCGCCATAAATATGGACCCCGCCCGCCGCATCGCCCAACGTAACCGGCGCGCTGAGCTGGGCCGTGACACTGCGCTTGGAATAACTGCCGTAAGTAATGGTCGCTTCGCCACCCAGCGCGTCACTGGCGGCGGCCGACTTGGGGATGAAGTTGACCAGCCCGCCCACTTTTCCCGCGCCATAGATCGGCGATGGCGGTCCGCGCAGAATCTCGATCCCCGCCGCGTCGCCCAGCGGGGTGGAATAGGTGCCGCGGTTCTCGGCCCGCTTGAAGCCGCGGAAATAATTCTCGGCCAGTGTGCCGCGCAGCGATACCGAACCTTCCACCCCGTAATAGCTGGCAGTGTAGGCACTGGGGGTGATGGCGGTCAGGCCGTTGACACCGGTAATGCCATAGCGCGCCACAGTGGTGTCGCTGACCAGGGTGATGGCGCGCGGGGTTTCCAGCAACGGCTTGTCCAGCCCGAAGGCGGCCGCGTTGGCGCCGGCCTGCAGCAGATGTACGGGATCGCCGGTCACCGTGACCGACTCAATCCCTTGCGCCCGCGCCGCACCGGCAAGTGCGGCCATGCCCGCCAACAGAACCAACCCCCGCTTCATGGGTCCTACATAGTCATTTGTCAGGAAGTTCCATGTAACATTTTACGTCACTTGTCCAACAAAGGCCGCAGTGACCTTCGCATTTTGGACAAGACATTGTTTTTACGTGGATTTTTTCCAGAGGGCGGAAAATTCGGCGCTGGCGGCGATGGTCGCCCCACTCATTTCCAGCGCCTGCAGGGCATGGCGGTGCAGGCTGTCTTCATAGGCGGCGCAGGCATCCGCAGCGATGAAGATGTGAAAATCCTGCTCAAACCCGTCCCAGGCTGAGGACGCCACACAGCATTCGGTGGTCAGTCCCGCCAAGACCAGTGTGTCCACCTCCAAGGCGTGAAGTTGCTCGGCCAATCCGGTACGAGCAAAGGCGCTGAAATGGGTTTTGGACACCACCACGTCGCCGGCCTGTGGCTTGGGTCCGATGAAGTCCGCGCCGCGTGTGCCTTCGACACACAAGTCCGGCTCGTCATCGCCGCTGCGTTGTTTGGCTTCGCGGATGATGCGGTTCTCGCCGCCGGGATGGGTGAGAAGCCGCACAAAGGCAATTCTCACACCCGCCGCTCGTGCCGCTTCCACCAAACTGTCTGCCTGGGCCACCGCGGCTTGCGGCGCCGCCATGTCCTTGCCGCGCCGCGCCATCTCACCATCGGGGCTGCCGAAATCCACCTGGCAGTCAATGACCACCAGGGCGGTACGATTTGGTGCGATCCAATCGGCTTTCATGGAAAAGCCTTGCGCAGCAGGGGCAGGATCTCGCGCCCGGTGACGGCAAGCCCCCGCGCATAATCGTCAAAAATAAACATCAGGCCGTCGATCTCGCAGTCGCGCAGAAAGACTTCGATCTTCGCTGCGCAGGTGGTGGGTGCGCCCACCGCCGTCTGGGTCATGAACGCTCCTTGCGCCCGCGCTGTCATGGCGTTGCCCTCAACGCCATAGCTTTGCAGCATGCCCAACACCGCGCCCTCGTCCACAGCGCCTTGGCACGACGCGAGGCGCCCCGGATTTCGGCCTCGTCGCGGCCGCCGATGAAACAGCCATCGGCTTCGCGCACCGAAAATTCAAAGCCGCGCCGCGACTGACCGGCGCAGATCAGGAACGGCATCTGCAAGGGCTTGGGCTCGCTGACGCAATCCTCGAAATCGAAATACTTGCCCTTGAAGGTGACCTTGGGCTCCCGCCAGAGCCGCTTGACGATCTGGGTCCATTCCTCCGTCAGGTCGTAGCGCGCGTCGTGGGTCATGGAGGCATCCCAGGCATCCATCTGCTCGAACTCGCCGCGATAGGCGCCGGCCACAATGTTGAGCCCGGCACGGCCGCCGGAAATATGGTCCAGGGTAGCGATCATCTTCGCCGCCACCGCCGGATTGTGCAGAATGGCATGCAGGGTGGCCCACACCTTGACCCTGCTGGTGATGGCGGCGATGCCTGCGCACATGGTCACCGCTTCCAGGCTGTGGCCCCAATGGCCGGTGTCGCCGCCAAAGCCGCGCCACTTGCCCATAGCCATCACGAAATCCAGGCCTTCAGCTTCGGCCAACAGCGCCGCCTCGCGGTTTTGCGCCCAGCCGCCATCCAGCACGGGAGTGTTGCGGCTGACGATCCAACCACCGTTGGCAATGGGCAGAAAGACGCCGAACTCCTTCATGCCCCGCTCCGGTGCGGCACGCGCATGGTCGCCACCGCCAGCATGACCAGCGCCACCGCCACTGCCAGGGCCACGAAAAACGGCGTGAAGCCCCCGGTCTGGTCGCGGGTCAGGCCCGCCAGGGTGGGCGCCACCGCGCCGGTGGTGGCGATCAGGTTGACGGTGGAGAAGAGTTCCAGATAGGGCCCGCGCCCGAAATAATCCAACAGCAGGATGGTGGCGGCAAAGAAAGTCAGGCCATAACCGATGCCGATGCCGGCGGCATAAACCAGCATTATCGGCATGTCGCGTGCCGTTCCCAGCGCCAGCAGCCCCACGATCAGAAAGCCCAGCGCCACCGCCAGCAGAGTCTTGGCACCGACAAAGCGGGTCAAAAGGCCTCCCGCAAGCCGCGCGCCCGAGTTCAGCAAACCTTCAACGCTCAGCATGGAGATGGCCACAGCCGCCGCCACGCCATGCTGGGTGAGATGCGCCACCGACACGGTGTTGGCGGTGATGCCGCAAAACAGGAAGGCGGCGTACGCCGCGGCGATGATCCAGAATTGCCGCGTCTGCAACGCATCGCGCAAAGTCCAACTTTCGGTGGAAATGTCGGGGTCGGCTTCCGCCTCCACCCCGATATTTGTCTGTGCGTCCGCCAGCAGCGCTGCCGCGATGCCGGTCAGCACCACCAGTGCGCCGGCGACCATCCAGTAGTCGCGCCACGCCGAGCTGTGGCCCGTCACCAGCAGATAGAGCAGCGGTCCCGCTACACCGCCCAGCCCGCCGACGGTGAAGAACAGCCCGATCGAAAAGGACGGCCGCGCAAACAGCCGCGACAACAGATAGGTGCCGGGCACCGAGTCCAGCAGGGTGAAGCCTAGTCCCGCCAGGGAAGCCCCGGCGAAATACATCACCAGCCCGTCGGTGCGCGCCAGGCACAAAAAAGCCAGCCCCATCACCAGCGATCCCGTCAGCAGGGTGGCGCGCACCCCGAAGCGGCGGATCAGAGTGGCAGGCACGGCACTGGTGATGCCAT
>JAEKMB010000002.1 GCA_019508105.1 Alphaproteobacteria bacterium | reverse complement strand
CTGGGCCAGCACCAGGTCGAATGAGGACAATAGCCGCGCCATGCTGCGCCTGGCCCAACCCCAGCGTTCCGCCGAGCGCGCCGAGATGCGGGCATTGACCAGCGCCAGCTTCACCCCGCGCGCGGCGGCGCTCAGGATCAGGTTGGGCCACAGGTCGGATTCGATAAAGAGGCCCGCATCGGGCTTCCAATGGTCCAGGAAACGGTTCACCGCGCCCGGCATGTCCAGCGGCACAAACTGATGCAACGCGACATTGTCCCGGTTTTTTGGCGGCAGGCGCTGGCCCATCATGGCGGCGCTGGTGACGGTGCCGCTGGTCACCAGCACGCTGGCATGTTCCAGCAGTTTTTCGATCAGGGGCAGGGCCGACAGGCTTTCGCCCACGCTGGCGCCATGGACCCAGATCAGCCGGCCGGGCGGGCGGGCCAACCCCGCCATGCCCAGCCTTTCGTTCAACCGCGTCCAGTCTTCCTTGTCGCGGGTGGCGCGGCGGCGCAGCAAAAGCCGCGCGAAGGGTGAGGCCATGCCGGTCAACATGCGCCAGGCGCGCAGGCCCAAGGGAAGGCTCATCGCACGTCTTCCAGGTTGTGGCGGTAGAGATTGGCATAAAGGCCGTTGGCCGCCATCAGTTCGGCATGGTTGCCGGCCTGGGCGATGCGGCCCTTGTCAACCACATAGATGCGGTCAGCATCCACCACGGTGGAGAGGCGGTGGGCAATGACGATGGCCTTCGCCCACCCGGGTATCATAACCTTCCGGCATGGCCTCGATGAAGTCGTGCGCCGCGGCATTGCGCGCCGCTGCCTTGATCTCGCCCAGCGAGGCGCCGGGCTTTCCCAAGGCGATATTGTCGGCCACGCTTTCGTCGAACAGCACCGCTTCCTGGGTCACCACGCCGATGGCGGCGCGCAGGCTTTCCAGGGTGACACGATGAATGTCCTGGCCGTCAATGGCGATGGTGCCGCCGGCCGGATCATAGAAGCGCAGCAGCAGGTTGAAGATGGTGCTCTTGCCGGCGCCGGACGGCCCGACCAGCGCGATCTTGGCGCCGGCCGGAACGTCGAGGGTGACGCCTGCCAGGGTGGGAGCGCCATCGGCCTGGTAGGTGAAGCTGACATCGCGGAAGTTCACCGCGCCGCCTTTGGCGGCCAGCGCGACGGCGCCGGGGCGGTTGACGATGGTGGGCCGCGCATCGATGGCGGCGAAGATGCGGTCGGTGGCGGCGATGCCGGCCGAGGCGGTGGGCCAGAGCTGCGACAGGTTGCGCAAGGGCTGCTGCGCCAAAAGCAAAGCGGTGAGAAAGCCGGCGAAAGCGTTCAAGGTGATCTGGCCATGCAAATTCTGCCAGCCTGCCGCGAACAGCACCGCGGCCACCACCCCGCCCAGGAACAGGTCGGTGACGGGGGCGGCGGCGGCGCGCAGCCGCACCGCTTTCAGCAAGGTCCCCAGCCGCGACTTCAGGCGCGCATCCACCCGCGCCACGCTATGGGCTTCCAGCCCATAGGCCTTGATGATGCGGCGGCCGTCCATCGCTTCGGACAGCACCACCGAAAGGTCGCCGGTCTCGCGCATGCCGCGGGTGGCGGCGCGGCGCATCGAGCCGCCCAGCCGTTCCATCGCCCAGGCCACGCCCGGCAGGATGATCAGCGCCAATGCGCCAAGCTGCCAGTCGCTGATCAGCACATAGGCGAGATAGACCACCAGCTGCACCGCTTCCAGGAAGATGGCGGCGATGCCCTGGGTCAGGCCGTCGCGCATCAGGGTGGCGTCATAGAGGAAGTTGGAAACGAACTGACCGGAATGCACGGCATTGAGATCGGCCAGGTCGCGGCGGATCAGGCGGCCGAACATGTCGCGCTGGGCGGCGGCGACGGTGCGTTCGCCCAGCGAATCCAGCCACATGCGGCCCAGGAACAAAGTCACCGCGCGAAAGCCCACCACGCCACCCACCGCCAGCGACAAGGGCAGCAGCAATTCGGCCTGGCGGCGCAGGAAGACCAGCTTGATCTCATAATTGACCATCAGCGGCACCAGCCCGCTGACGGCGCTGGTCAGCAGCATGCAGAAGACCGCCAGCAGCAACAGGCCCCACTGTCCGCGCACATAGTCGCGCAGCAACCGGCGGATGACGCCGGCAACGTTCAGGGAGGGACTGAGGGAACTCATCGCCCGTGCTGTAGCATGGTGGCGCTTGGGAGGCAAAAAGCCTTTTTATGCCAGACGGTTAGGAGTGATGATCTTTATCCGGCTCCATCAACCGGTGCATATGAACCACGAAATAGCGCATCTGGGCATTGTCCACCGTGGCCTGGGCCTTGGCGCGCCAAGCCTTCCTGGCCTCGGCGAAGTTGGGATACATGCCGACAAAATCCAGCTTGGTGAGATCCTTGAACTCAACCTCCTGGGTATCTTTGAGCTCGCCGCCGAATACAAAGTGCAGAAGTTGTTTGGATTCGGACATGGCGTGGCTTTCGGTTGGGCGCATTATTGAAGCCCGAGGGGGCCGTCGCGCTCAATTCTCTTATTGTCGCAGGAGCGAAATGATTTCCGTGCTCAGTTGCGGATTGGCGGCCACCAGGCTGGACTGTTTGGTCACCGGCCGGTTGTAGGTCATCACCGCGCCCCGCGCGTCAGTCAGGCGCCCGCCGGCTTCGTGCAGGATGATGTCGGCTGCCGCCAGGTCCCAATCCCGCTTGGAGGTGAGGCTGACACTGGCATCGGCGCTGCCATCGGCCACCAGCACCAGGCGATAGGCGACGGAGTTGCGGTTCTGCACGTGCATGGATGGGAAGGGCGCGGCGCTCAGCTGGGTGCGGTCGCCCAGCATGGCGCAATCCTCAAGCCTATGGCGAGCGCTTACATGGATTGGCGTTCCGTTGCGATGCGCGCCGGCGCCGGTGCGGGCGGAATAGAGTTCGTCGCTGATGGGATTATAGACCACGCCGCAAACCGGCCGTCCGTCCGCCACAATGCCGGCACAGATGGTAAAGTGCGGCCGGTTCTT
>JAEKMB010000107.1 GCA_019508105.1 Alphaproteobacteria bacterium | reverse complement strand
CGCCCGAGTAGCGATGGAACACCGAAGCCGCGATCAGCGCACGGTCGCGGTGGCTGGCGCCGGCGAAGGGCGCGGTCAATACCTGGCCGAAGGCGCCCGCAGCGCGGTCATCGGGATGACGCCGCCATGCAACATCGGAGAACAGCGCCGAAGCCTGGCGCACCCGCTGGTCGGCAGCGCTTTGGCCGTCGAACAGGGGCGTGGTCCAGTCCAGCATCTCCTGGGCATGCGCCGGCACGCGGGCGCCCCGGACGTTGGCGGCGCGGGCAAACTCCACCAGCGGGTCCTTGCCGCGCTCCTCGGCCGGCAGCCGGGCATAGAGCAAGCCTTCGCGCAGGCCATAGGCGGAGATCACCACATCCTTGATGTCACCGGCTTCCAGCAGGCGTTCCAACACCACGGCGCCATAGGGAAGGCTTTCGGCGCGGCGCTTGGAGACGATCTTGATCTTGCGCACGCTGTCGCGTGACAACCCCGCCAGCAGCCGGCACAGGCGCAGCGCCCGGCCGCGCGGGATGGTGTAGTGCTGCAGCACATGCAGCGGATAATTCTGCTCCTCCATGTCCACCCGCGCGAAGCTGCGCCAGATGCCGCCCACTGCGTAGAGAGCAGGCGCCGACAGGCCAGGAATGGCCTTCAGTCCCTTGTCCACAATGTCGCGCGCCTTGTCGGGATCACCTTTGGACTGGTCCATCAGCCTGAGCGGCCCGAACGGCATGGTATAGGCGGCGCCGGTCTTGCCGCCCTTCACCGACACCATGTCCAGGCTGCCGCCGCCCAGGTCCGCCGCCAGCCCGTCAGCCTCGGGAAGCCCCGCCACCACGCCTTCGGCGGCGATGCGCGCCTCGTCTTCCCCCGCCAGAATCCGGATCGGCCGGCCCCAGGCGGCTTCGGCGCGGCGAATGAATTCGGCGCCGTTGGAAGCATCGCGCGCCGCCGCGGTTGCCACGGCGTCATACTGTTCCACATTCAGGCCGTCGGCGATCAGGCGAAAGCGCGCCAGCGCCTCCAGCGCCGCGGCACAGCCCTCGGCGTGCAGCCGGCCGCTGGTGACCATGTCGCGGCCGATGGCGCAGATGGATTTTTCATTCTGCAAGGTGGCGGCGACCCGGGTCTGGGATTCATAGACCACCAGGCGCACGGAATTGGAGCCGATGTCGACAATCGCGACAGGCCCGCCGGCTTTTGCCATGGCGCTAGTGTCCCGATCGCGAAATTCGCATCATCTTCATATCGGACCCTTAGCGAATTTCGCGATCGGAGGACACTAGCAATTGATATTGGCTAATGTCGGTCGGTTTCGAAATTCGCCCACAGCCTGATATCGATATATAGCGAATTTCGAAACCGCGACATTAGCGCCGGCGCGCCGCCGAATTTTCCATCTTGAGCGCGCGGCCGCGGCCTGAAAGCGACGGATTGGTCATGAAGTAGGTGTGCGCGGAGAAAGCATCGCCGTCCTCGGAGTGAGAATCACGGACATAGCGCCCGTCCGCCTCCATATACCAGCTTTGCGCCTGGTCTTTCAGCTGCGCCACCATGATCTGGTCCAGGACTTGTTGATGGACGGTGGGGTTTTCCACCGGAACCATGGTTTCGACGCGCCGGTCCAGGTTGCGCGGCATCCAGTCGGCCGAGGAGATGTAGACCCTGGCGTTTTTGTGCGGCAATTCATGGCCGTTGCCGAAACAGACGATGCGGCCATGCTCCAGGAAGCGGCCGACAATGGATTTGACCCGGATATTCTCGGACAGGCCGGGCACGCCAGGGCGCAGGCAGCAGATGCCGCGCACGATCAACTCGATCTTCACCCCCGCCTGGCTGGCGCGGTAGAGCCCGTCGATCATGCCCGGATCCACCAGGCTGTTGAGCTTGACCCAGATGCAGGCCGGCTTGCCGGCCCGGGCATGCATGATTTCCTGCTGGATGCATTCGATCAGCCGCCCGCGCAGAGTCAGCGGCGACATGGCCAGTTTTTCCAGGCTGGTGGGCTCGGCATAGCCGGTGATGAAATTGAAAAGCTGTGCGGCGTCGCGCCCCAGCGCCGGATCGGCGCTGAACAGCGACAGGTCGGTATAGATCCTGGCGGTGTTGGGGTGGTAGTTGCCGGTGCCGAAATGGCAATAGGTGGCGAGCTGGCCGCCTTCGCGCCGCACCACCAGGCTGATCTTGGCGTGGGTCTTGAGCGCGATGAAGCCATAGACCACCTGCACGCCGGCCCGTTCCAGGTCGCGCGCCCATTTGATATTGGCGGCCTCATCGAAGCGGGCCTTGAGTTCCACCAGGGCGGTGACCGACTTGCCGGCCTCCGCCGCCTCGATCAGCGCCCCAACGATGGGACTGTCGGAGGAGGTGCGGTACAGCGTCTGCTTGATCGCCACCACGTCGGGATCGGCGGCGGCCTGGCGGATGAACTGCACCACCGTATCGAAACTTTCGAACGGATGATGGACGATCAGGTCTTTTTCGCGGATGGCGGCAAAACAGTCGCCGCCATGGTCGCGGATGCGGTCGGGGAAGCGGGCGATATAGGGCTTGAACAGCAATTCCGGACGCTCCGGCAAGATCAGCTTCGAGAGGTCCGACAGTCCCATCAGATTCTCGACAATCACGATCTCCGAATCGTCCAGGTCCAGATGCTCGGCGATGAACTGGCGCAAGGCCTCCGGCATGGAGGCGCTGCACTTCATGTGGATGACGCTGCCGCGGCGGCGGCGCTTGAGCAGGGATTCGAACAGCAGCACCAGGTCTTCGGCTTCTTCTTCGACTTCCACATCGCTGTCGCGCAACAGGCGGAACAGGCCCCAGCCGGTGACGCCATGGCCGGGAAACAGCCGGTCGAAATATTGCGCGATCACATGCTCCAGCGGAATAAAGCGCACAGTCCTGGGCGAGGCGCCGTCACTGTCCGGCAAGCGGATGAAGCGCTTGAGCTGCGGCGGCACCGGGATCAGGGCGGAGAAGCTCTTGCCATGCTTGTTTGTGAGCTGCACCGCGATGGTGAAGCCCAGATTGGGAATGAAGGGAAAGGGATGCGCCGGATCGATCGCCAGCGGCGTCAGAACCGGGAAAATCTGCTCGGCGAACTGCTTGTCAAGATATTCGCGGTCGGGCGGCGCCAATTCCTCGCCCGTCACCACCAGCACGCCTTCCTTGCGCAGTTCCACATGCAATTGCGTCCAGATGCTCTGCTGGTCGGCGATCAGGGCGCGGGCGCACTGGTCCACTTCGGCAAGCTGTTCGGCGGGCGTCAGCCCGTCGGCGCTGGGCGTGGCGACGCCGGCCCGCACCATGCCCATCAGGCCGGCGACGCGCACCATGTAGAATTCGTCCAGGTTGGAGGCGGAGATGGACAGAAAGCGCACCCGCTCGAACAAGGGATGGCGGCGGTTTTGCGCTTCCTCGATCACCCGGCGGTTGAACGCCAGCCAGCTCAGCTCGCGGTTGACGAAACGGCGTGGGGAGGCCGGGTCAAAGGACAGGTTCTCGCCCTGATGCGCCAGGGAGACCACGTCTTCGGTAGAAACCGCCGACGCGCCGGCGTCATCCTCGTTGACCACGGCGAGAGTCGGGCGGGGGGTGGACATGCCCTAGCCTAGCTCCCCAAGAGTGAAATTGTCATGACATAGAGACGTCAAAACAGCCGCGGCGGCGGTGGTCCTTGCAGCAAGTCCTTGATAAGGCTCAAGTTTACCGGTCGCTTGGCGACCAGGGCGGCGGCATCGGCCTGGGCCACAAAATCGCGGATCGCCCCTGGGGACCGCTCCAGGCTGCGGATCATATGGGCTATCACGCTTTCGGGCACGGCAAGCTGGCGGTCGGCGAACAGCTTGACAGCCAGGCTCATCAGCAAGGCGTCGTCCGGCGCCCATAACGCAAAGGCCAGCAGCGCGCGGCTGCGCGATACCAGATCCGGCAAAGCCACCGGCCAATCGGGCGGCGCCGCCAAAGACGTCAGCAGCAAAGGCGCCCCCCGTTCCAGCAGGGCGAACAGTGGCGCCTCGGCCACGCCTCGTCCCACATTCTCCACCACCAGCGGGCCATCGGGAATGCCGCTGCTGAGGTCGGCGGCATCCATCACCGTGGCGCCGGCCTTGCCGGCCCACACCGCCGCCAGATGCGACTTGCCGGAAGCCGGCGGCCCGTACAGCGCCGCCGCCGGCGCGGGCCAATGGGGAAAGGAATCGATAAAGGCCACGGCGCGCGCATTGCCCGGCGCGACAATGAAATCGGCGCGCCCCTGCGCGCTGCGCAATTCCAGCGGAAGGACAAGCTGGGTCACGTCATCCTCACTGGGCGGCATGCCTTCCGGCGGCGCGCAGCAAAAGGCCGGCATAGGCGATGGCCGACAGCAAAGTGAAGCCGGCGCAGATCCAGGCCGCAGCCAGCATCAGCCGCGGCGCATCCAGGTCGGAGGCCAGAAGAAGAAGCGCCGCGAAGATGTAAAGCACCTGCGCCATGGTGGAGAGCTTGCCCAGGAACAGCGGGCTGGTGGCCATCTGCAGCCCCAGGAACTTGATCATCGCCCAACCGGCGGCGATGATCAGATCACGCGACGCCACCAGCGCCAGCAGCCAGGGCGGCGTCACGCCAATAGTCCAGAGCGCCGCCAGGCACAGCAGCATCAGGAATTTGTCGGCGGCCGGATCCAGCCAGGCGCCGAAGTTGGACGTCGCGCCCCAGCGCCGCGCCACAAAGCCGTCCAGCCCGTCGCTGGCACCCGCCGCGGTGAACACCAGAAGCGCGGCGGTGTCGTGGCCGCTATAAATCAGCCAAGCCGCCAGGGGCGCAGCCAGCAGCCGCAATGCCGAAAGCAGGTTCGGTACATGGCGGATCATGGAGTCTTGGCGAGCATCCATTGCCCGCCGCGATTGGTCAGCGACAGCCCCGCCGCGGCGACAGCCTCGCGCAACTGCTCGACACCGCCCATATAGCCCAGATTGATGCGGGCAAAATTCATGTCCATCGCCGTCACCGTCACGCCGGTGACATTGCTGACGCCGGCCAGCGCGCTCTGAATCTCGCCCCATTGTTCCAGGCTGGCGATGCGCACATCGGCGGTCAGCCGCCCCCGCTGGGAAGAATCAATGGCGCTGCGCGTCTTCCACAGATCCTCCATGGCGCGCACCGCAGCCTGCGCCGCCGCCGGGTAGGTGGTGCCCCCAGTCTGGAGCATGGGGACATCGATGCTGACCTTGGCGGGCTGCTCGCCCGCGCCCAGCCGGCGGATGTTCACCGTCATCTTGCCGTTGGCATATAGCGCCTGCACCAACCCGACTTCGCTGACATGGTTCTTGACCGCCACCGCAGAGACATCGTTCCAGGTCGCGGTATCGAAGTTCAGTGCCGCCAGCGCGGCATCGTCTTCGGTGGCCGACACCGTGAAGGGCACCAGCGACTCCCGGAAGGCGGGCGCCTGCAGCGCCGTGGCCCAGGGACCATGACTGACGCCGGGCGACATGGGGATCACCAGGATGCGGCGCACCGGCGCCTGGGAATAGGCGATCTGGGCGGCACGCAGCGTACGCGCCACCGCATCGGGATTGAAAGTGTAGGTGACGTCGGCGACATAACGGGTGGTGGAACGCCGCTCATTGGCCACGGTATAGCCGCGGCCCATGCGCACCAGGGATGCGGCATCCAACGCCGGCTGCCTGGCCCAGTCGGCCTGGCGGGTGAGACGGCGATAGAGAATCTGGAACGCCTTGCCGCGCCCCTGGGCGATGGCGGCGTTGAACGCCTCGGTGGTGGAGGCGGCGCCGGCATCCACATGGACCCCGGAAACCGTATAAAGGGAATCTTGCGCCGAAGCGGGCACCGCCAGGGCCAAGGCGGCGGCAAAGAAGAAAAGTGCACGAACGGTCATGAAAAGCCTGCCTTGAGCGCGGTGACTATACCGGCCGATGATGACCGGAGGAAGGCACCTAACATCATGCCAAAACAGGAAAAATCCCGGTCCTGTGCGCAGCCGCCCGAGCCGCCTTGCGCCGCCTGCATCGGCTATTTAAACGAGATCCATGCCTTTTCCTGAAAATGGCCTGACTTATAAAGACGCAGGCGTCGATATCGATGCCGGCGAGGCGCTGGTGGAGCGCATCGGCCCGGCCGCCAAGGCGACCCGGCGGCGCGGCGCCGATGCTGATCTGGGTGGTTTCGGCGGTCTGTTCGACCTCAAGGCGGCGGGCTTTGCGGATCCCATTCTGGTGGCGGGAACCGATGGGGTGGGCACCAAGCTCAAACTGGCGATCGATACCAGGCGCTTTGAGAATATCGGCCAGAACCTGGTCGCCATGTGCGTCAACGACATTGTGGTACAGGGCGCCGAGCCGCTTTTCTTCCTGGATTATTATGCCACCGGCAAGCTGGAGGTGGAGGCCGCGGCGGTGACGGTAGAAGGCATCGCGCGGGCCTGCAAGGAATCCGGCTGCGCCCTGATCGGCGGCGAGACGGCGGAGATGCCTGGCCTCTATGCCAAGGGCGATTTCGATCTGGCCGGCTTTGCGGTGGGCGCGGTGGAACGCGGCGACATCCTGCCCAAGCTGGGCGCGATGAAAGCGGGCGATGTGCTGATCGGCGTGGCCTCGTCAGGCGTCCATTCCAACGGCTTTTCGCTGGTCCGCAAGGTGGTGGAGAAAAGCGGGCTGTCGCTGAACGATGCCGCGCCCTTCGCAGCGGGCAAGACTTTGGGCGAAGCGTTGCTGACACCGACGCGGCTGTATGTGCGTAGCTGCCTGGAGGCGATGAAGGCCGGCGGCGTCAAGGGCTTGGCGCATATCACCGGCGGCGGCATCACCGACAACCTGCCGCACTGCCTGCCGGGAGGGCTGGACGGGGAAGTGGATTTGGCTGCCGTCACGGTGCTGCCGGTGTTCCAATGGCTGGCCAGGACCGCCGGCATTGCCGAAAGCGAAATGCTGCGCACCTTCAATTGCGGCATCGGCATGGTGGCGGTGACGGATGAGAGCCATGTGGATGCGGTGATGGCCGCCTTCCAGCAGAATGGCGACATGGCCGTGCGCATCGGCAAGCTGACTTCCGGGACCGGTGAGGCGAAGGTCGTCTATCTCGGGACGCTGAAGCTTTGAAGCGAGTTGCCGTCCTCATCTCCGGGCGCGGCAGCAACCTGGGCGCCCTGATCGCGGCGCAGGATGCCAGCTATCGTGTCATCCTGGTGATTTCCAATGTCGAAGGCGCCGCCGGGCTGGACAAGGCACAGACAGCGGGCATCGCCACCCTGGTCATTCCCCACACCGGCAAGACCCGTGAAGCCTTCGATGCCGAAGTGGATGGGGCCTTGCGCGCGGCGGGCGCCGAACTCGTGGTGCTGGCCGGCTTCATGCGCATCCTGTCCGACGGATTTGTGCGCGGCTGGGAAGGAAAGCTGATCAACATCCATCCCTCCCTGCTGCCCGCCTATCGCGGCACGCGGGTGCATGAGCGGGTGATCGAGGCGGGTGACGTCCTGTCTGGCGCCTCGGTACATTTTGTGGTGCCGGAACTGGATGCCGGACCGGTGATCGCGCGCGCGACCGTTCCCGTGCATCCGGACGACACGCCGCAGGCGTTGGCGGAGCGGGTGCTGGTCGTGGAGCTGAAGCTTTATCCCGAAGCGCTGAAGCTCTTGGCTACGGACAAGGTCGCTTTGAAGAACGGACTGGCTGTCTTCACAGCTTGATCGTGTAATTCTTCTCCCGGTGGCGCTTTTCCAGCCACCACACAAAAGGCGGCACGAAATTGCACGGCCCCACCGCGCCATATTTGCCGGTGTCCAGGAACTGGCAGAAGCGCGGGCCTTCCGGCGGCGGCGGCACGGTGCGGTAGAGCGTATAGGTCGTCGTCTTGGTCGCTCCGTCCGGCAAGGTGTCGCGCCAGAAGACGCCAAAACCACACAGCATATAAAGCGAAAAGAACAGCAAGGCGGCCTGAATGACCTTGTGGCCATGTTCGCCGATCACAGCGGCCCCGCGATCTGTTCGGATATTTCCCACAACCGCCGCGCATCATCGTCGTTGCGCGCTTCCGCGGTTGGGGTGGTGGGCTTGCATTCGTAGAAATATTCGCCCGTCACGCCGGCCACCTCAGGCGAGGAGGCAAGATAGATAATGGTGCGGGCGCCTTCCTCCGGCTGAAGGGCATTGGCGGTGACGCCGGCGGGGCTGCGCCGCGCCAATTCGCGGTTGAACAGGATGTTGGCGAGCTTGCTCTTGGAATAGACCGGAAAGCCCACATAGCCCTTGCGCGACTGCAGATCGTCGAAATCGAGCCCGGCGCCGCGATGGGCGTTGGACGCCACCGTGACAATGCGCGCGCCGGGCTGCAGCCTGTCCAGCAAAAGGTTGGTGATGACGAAATAGGCCATGTGGTTCAGGGCAAAGGTCATCTCCAGCCCGTCTGCGGTTTCCTGCCTTTTGTTGAACAGCGCGCCGGCATTGTTGACCAGCACGTCGATCTGGGGTTCGCGCGCCAGCGCGGCGCCGATCCGCTTCATTTCGGCAAGAGTCGAAAGATCGGCCATGTGGACGGCATGGTCAGCGCCCGCATTGGCCTTGCGCAGTTTGGCCATGGTGTCGTCGGCGCGCGCCTTGTCGCGGGCGACGAAGACGATGCGGGCGCCCTGCTCTGCTAGGCGGACTGCGGCGACTTCGCCAATGCCTGAGGTGGCGCCGGTGATGATGACGGTTTTTCCCTTCATTCCCGCACGCTGTCATTGCTCCGAGCTTCGCGCAAGCGCGCGAATGCATCGCGGATACGCAACGCATTTGCCCAGAAAGGCGGCAGCCGCTTTTGTGATCAAAAACAAAAAGGCCCCCGCAACGCGGAGGCCTCAAGAGCATTGTGCCTGTATCGGTCCCGGCCTCGCGTCGCGCTTGGTCGCGCGACGCGTCCGCACGCTGTCGCTACGACCGTTCGCCGGGGCCGAAGGTCCACTGGACCTTCAGCTATTCCCGGCTCACCCTACGATGTCGAGATCGCGGAAGAAGAACTTGATCTCGTTGGCGGCGGTTTCCGGCGCGTC
>JAEKMB010000331.1:596-1713 GCA_019508105.1 Alphaproteobacteria bacterium | reverse complement strand
GGCGCGGTGGAGCGCGTGAATGGCAAGCCGGGCCGCGGCGATATGGTCGACGTGCGCGACGCGCACGGCCAGACGCTCGCCCGCGCTGCCTACAGCCCGGATTCGCAGATCCGGGCGCGCGTCTGGTCCTTCGATTCGGCCGAAGAGGTCGACGCCGCCTTCTTCCGCCAGCGGCTCATGCAGGCACTGGCGCTGCGCGAGGCGCTGCCCGCCGCGAAGCACGGCAACGCGCTGCGCCTGGTGCACGCCGAGTCCGACGGCCTGCCGGGCCTGATCGTCGATCGCTACGCCGATGTGCTGGTCGTGCAGTTCCTCGCCGCCGGCGTGGAGCGCTGGCGCGAGCCGATCCTCGACGCGCTCGCCGAGCTCTACGGCCTGAATTTCAAGGTCGACGTCGAGCAGGGCCAGAAAACCGGCTTCTTCCTCGACCAGCGCGAGAACCGCCAGCAGGTGCGCGCGCTCGCCGGGGGCCGCGAAGTCCTCGACGGCTTCTGCTACACCGGCGGCTTCGCCATCAACGCGCTTGCCGGCGGCGCGACGCGCATCGTCGCCGTCGAGAGCTCGGCGCCGTCGCTCGAGGTGGCGCGCGAAAACCTGGCGGCCAACGCCTTGGATGCATCGCGGGTGGAGTTCGTGCACGCGGATGCCTTTGCCCATCTGCGCACGCTGCGCGATCGCGCCGCGCAGTTCGACCTGGTGGTGCTCGACCCGCCGAAATTCGCCCCGACCGCCGCACAGGCGAAGAATGCGGCGCGTGCCTACAAGGACATCAACCTCCTCGCGCTAAAGCTGCTGCGCCCGGGCGGGCTGCTGGCGACGTTTTCCTGCTCGGGCGGGGTGGACCCCTCGCTCTTCCAATCGATCGTCGCCGGCGCCGCGCTCGACGCGGGCGTGCGCGCGAAGATCGTCGAGCGCTACAGCGCGGCCGCGGATCATCCGGTGGCGCTCGAATTCCCGGAAGGCGAGTACCTCAAGGGTCTCTTGGTGCTGCGCGCATAGCCCGGCGTAGAATGCCGCCCTTGTTTCTGGCGGCAAGGACGGCCCATGCAAGAGCAGGATATGGTGCCGGTGACGATCCTCACCGGCTTTCTCGGCAGCGGCAAGACGACGCTCCTCA
>JAEKMB010000331.1:0-577 GCA_019508105.1 Alphaproteobacteria bacterium | reverse complement strand
TCCTCAATCGCATCCTCGAGGAGAAGCATGGTCATAGGATCGCGGTGATCGAGAACGAGTTCGGCGAAGTCGGGGTCGATAGCGCGATCATCGAGAAATCCGACGAGCAGATCGTCGAGATGAACAACGGCTGCATCTGCTGCACCGTGCGCGGCGACCTGATCCGCATTCTTGGCTCGCTCAAGGAAAAGCGCGAGCAGGGCGCGCTGAAGTTCGACCGCGTGGTGATAGAGACCACCGGCATGGCGGATCCCGGACCGGTGGCGCAGACCTTCTTCACCGACGAGGAAATCGGCAACTACTATCTGCTCGACTCCATCATCACGCTGGTCGACGCCAAGCACGCGCCGAAGCAGCTCGACGAGTTCCACGAGGCGCAGGAGCAGGTGGGCTTCGCCGACCGCATCCTGATGTCGAAGACCGATCTCGTCTCGGAGGACGAGGTGAAGAGCCTGTCGCAGCGCATCCGCAAGATGAATCCGCGCGCGCCGATCAAGGCCGTGCACTTCGGCAATGCGCCGATCGATGAAGTCCTCGATTTGCGCGGGTTCAACCTGAACGCGATCCTCGAGCTCGA
>JAEKMB010000106.1 GCA_019508105.1 Alphaproteobacteria bacterium | reverse complement strand
GCTCCAATCCCCGCGCCCGGGTGGAGTTTGAGAAAATGGTGAAAGAGATTGGGGTCGCGCCCAAGCTTCTCGGCTTCTCCTGAATGTCATCCCCGGCGAGACGCGCGCCTGCACGTCGAGGGAAGGGGCCCAGGTGGAAAGACGGTCTGGGTTTGACCACCTGGGTTCCCTTCCCCTCGCATTGCGACGCAATGCTCGGCCGGGAATGACAGGTTGGGCTAGCTGCGCAGCGTCGCGCCCAGCTTGACCACGCCGGCAACGATCTTCTGGGCCAGGGCCTCGATCTCCGCCTCGGTCAGGGTGGCGTCCCTGGGCTGGATGCGCACCGCGACGGCGACGGATTTCTTGCCGTCCGGCACGCCCTTGCCTTCATAGACATCGAACACGGAGACGCTGTCGATCAGGGCGCGGTCGGCCAGCTTGACCGCCTTGACGATCTCGCCGGCGGCCAGCTTGGCGTCCACCACAAAAGCGAAGTCGCGTTCGATGGCCTGGAAGGCTGAGGGCGCGAACAACGGCTTGGCCTTGCCCTTGGACTTCGGCTCGGGAATGGCGTCCAGGAAGATTTCAAACCCGGCGGCCGGCACTTTCAGGCCGAAAGCAGCCAACACCTTGGGATGCAGCTCGCCGAACTGGGCGATGACTTTGGGGCCCATGGCGATGGTGCCGCTGCGGCCCGGGTGATACCAGGCCGGCCCGCCCTGGGTGACCGGGGCAGACATGGGCGCGCCGGTGATGGCTTCCAGCGTGGCCAGGAGGTCGGCTTTCACCGCGAACAGTTCCGTGCCTTCGCCGCCCTTTTTCCAATGGCGCTCAGCATGGCCGGTGCGCAATGCGGCTGCCACGGTCTTCTGCGCCTCCGGCATGCCGCTGTCGAAAGCGGCGCCGATCTCGAATAGTTGCAGGTTGGCAAAGCCGCGCGCGGCGTTGCGTGCCCCAGCCGCCAGCAGTGACGGCAGGATGGACGGGCGCAGCGCATCCAGGTCCGAGGCGATGGGATTGGAAAGCTGGCGGGCATCATCGCCGCCGCCGAACAATTTGGCCTGCTCGCGGGCGATGAAGGAAAAGGTGACGCACTCGTTGAAGCCGCGTGCGGCGATGGCGCGGCGGGCGGTGCGGGTGCGGCGCTGGGCTTTGGACAATACCGGCGCCGCCACCGCGTTGCCGCGCTCCAGGGGCACCGACGGCACATCGGCCAGGCCGTAAATGCGCACCACTTCTTCCACCAGGTCAGCGGGGCCGTCCACGTCATGGCGCCAACTGGGCGGCACCACCTGGAGGACGCCATGGTCCTCGACCACAAAACCCAGCTCTTGCAGGGTCCCGATAATCTTTTCGCGCGGCACCACAATGCCGCCAAAGCTCTGCACCAGTGCGGGATCGAAAGCGATCGGCTTGTGCGCCGGCGGCAGGGCGCCGGCGATCACCACATCGCTGGCCTCGCCGCCGCACCATTCCAGGATCAACCGGGTGCAAAGCTCCAGTCCCGGCAGCACAAATTGCGGGTCCACACCGCGCTCAAAGCGGTAGCGCGCGTCCGAGACGATGCTCAGCTTGCGCCCCGCCCGGGCGATGCGCGCCGGATCGAACCAGGCCGATTCCAAAAACACGTTCTTTGTGTCTGCAAAGCTGCCGCTATCCATGCCGCCCATGATGCCGGCGATGCCGCGGGCATGGGAATCATCGGCGATCACAATGGTTTCAGCGTCCAGCACATAGGTCTTTTCGTCCAGCGCCGCCACTGGCTCGCCGTCCCTGGCCATGCGGGCCTGCAGATTGCCGCTCAGCCTGTCGGCATCGAACACATGCAAGGGGCGGCCGCGATCCTGGGCGATCAGATTGGTGGCATCCACCAGCGCCGAGATGGATTTCATGCCCACGCTCTTCAGGCGATCCTGCACCCATTGCGGGGCGGGACCATTCTTGACGCCGCGGATCAGCCGGCCGGCAAAGACCGGACAGGCATCCTTGTTCTCTGGTGTGAAATCCAAAGTGATGGTCTTGGGGCTGGGGAATGTCCCTGCCACTGGCTGGACTTTATCGGTCTTGAGCGTGCCGAGCCCGCTGGCCGCGAGATCGCGGGCAATGCCAAATACGCTCGCCGCATCGCCGCGGTTGGGGGTAATGGCGACATCGAACAAGGGATCGTCGGCCAGCAGGCCCGCTTCCACCAGCGCCGCCACCACCGGGGCGCCGACGCGGGCGCCCGCCTTCAGCTCGATGATGCCGTTATGATCCTCGCCCAGCAGCAGCTCGCGTGCCGAGCACATCATGCCGCGCGATTCCACGCCGCGGATGGTGCCCAGTTTCAGCACGTCACCGCTGGCAGGGATCACGGTGCCGGGCCGCGCCAGCACCACCTTGATGCCGGCCCGCGCATTGGGCGCGCCGCACACGATCTGCAAGCTGTCCTTGCCGTCGCTGACCTTGCACAGCCGCAACTTGTCGGCATTGGGATGTTTCTCGGCGGTGACGACTTCGCCGACGATGAAGTCCTTCAACCCCGCGCCGGGGTCGGTGATACTTTCCACTTCCAGGCCGATGGCGGTGAGGCGCGCGGCGATCTCGGCGGCGCTCGCCTCGGTGTCCAGATGCTCCTTGAGCCAGGAGAGGGTGAATTTCATCGCGACAGCCCACCTTCCAGGGTGGGAATGTCCAGCGGCTGGAAGCCGTAATGCTTCAGCCAGCGCAGGTCCGATTCAAAGAAGCCGCGGATATCGGGCATGCCGTATTTCAGCATCGCCATCCGATCCAGGCCGAAGCCGAAAGCAAAGCCGGAATATTGGCTGGAATCGATGCCGCAATTCTCTAGCACCTTGCGATGGACCATGCCCGAGCCGCCCAGCTCCAGCCAGTCATGGCCGGTGCCGAAAGTGATCTTGCCCGGCACGCTGCGATCGCAGCGCATGTCCCATTCCAGCGACGGCTCGGTGAAAGGAAAGAAACTGGGCCGGGCGCGCAGCTCGATCTGGTCGATCTCGAAGAAGGCCTTGCAGAACTGCTCCACCGTCCATTTGAGATGGCCCAGGTGAATGCCCTTATCCACCACCAGCGCCTCGACCTGGTGGAACATGGGCGAATGGGTGGCGTCGCTGTCCACGCGGTAGGTGCGGCCCGGCGAGATGATGCGGATGGGCGGCTTGGTATTGAGCATCGCCCGCACCTGCACCGGCGAGGTGTGGGTGCGCAGCACATGGCTGGTGCCGTCGACCTGCGGCGCGACGTAAAAAGTGTCCTGCATCTGGCGGGCAGGATGGTCGGGCGGGATGTTCAGCTTGGTGAAGTTATAGTCGTCAAACTCCACGTCGGGGCCTTCGGCGACGCCAAAGCCCAGTTCGGCAAAGATCGCCACCACCTCGTCCAGCACCTGGGAGATGGGATGGATGGTGCCGCTATTTTCCGGCCGTGCGGGCAGGGTGGCGTCCAAGGTCTCGCCGGCCAGCCGCGCATCCAGCGCCGCCTCGGCCAGCTCAGCCTTGCGGGCGGCGATGGCCTCGGTAACCGCATCGCGCAGGCCGTTGAACAGCGGGCCCTGGACCTTGCGCTCATCCGGCGTGAGCTTGCCCATGGTGGCGAGCAAGGCGCTGACCGAACCTTTTTTGCCAAGGGTGCCGACGCGCACGGCTTCCAGCGCGGCCTCATCGGCCGCGGCGGAAATCTGCGCCAGTATCTCGGACTGAAGGGCGGCGATATCGGTCATGCAAACTCCGGGTGGGAACGACCGGCGAGCGCGAGCGCCCGCCGAATCTCCGGTGAAGTCTGCTTAGGCTTTCGTCGCCTGATCCACCAGAGCCTTGAACGCGGCGGGCTCGTGGATCGCCAGATCGGACAGGACCTTGCGGTCCACCACGATTCCGGCACCGGCGAGCCCGGCGATAAATCGGCTATAGGTGAGGCCATGCTCGCGCACGGCAGCGTTGATGCGCTGGATCCACAAGGCGCGGAAGTTACGCTTGCGCTCCTTGCGGCCGATATAGTTGTGCTGCAGCGACTTATCGACCGCGGCATTGGCCGTGGTGATGTTGTTCTTGCGACGGCCGGCAAAGCCCTTGGCCTGCTTGAGGACCTTGTTGCGGCGGGCGCGTGACGGAACGGAACGGGGGGTGCGGCTCATGGTTTAGATCCCTCCGCCATACGGCATCCAGCGCTTGACGCGCCGTGTTTCCGACGTGGACAGGGCGTCCATGCCGCGCAGGTCGCGGGTGCGGGCCGGCGAATTGTTGATCAACCGGTGGCGCTTGCCGACCTGGTGGGTCTTGATCTTGCCGGACTTGGTGATTTTGAAGCGCTTTTTGGCGCCCGACTTGGTCTTCATCTTGGACATTTTGCTTCCTTTTAAGTTCTGGGTCCCCGGGTCAAGCCCGGGGACGGGTCGCGTTTGGAGCCGCCACGGCATGTCCGGCCGGGCCACTCGAAAGAGCGCGCCTTTAAAAGGAATATGGGCAGAAAATCAAGCCCGCAGGCCGGATGCGCCTACTCGCTGTCGCGCTGCGCGGCGCTGGACCGGTCGGTGACGCCAAAATCCTGGGAGCGGCTGCCCCCATCCGCCACATTGAAGCCTTCGGCGTTGAGGCCGCGCTTCAAAAGCTCGCGAATGGCTGCGGCCCGGCTGGGCATGCGCTTGGCAGAGCGCCAATTGTCCAAGGCTTCCAGCTCTTCGCCGGTCAACATGATCTGAAGACGCTCCCCGCGCGTCAAATCGTTCATGGTCTACTAATCCTTTGCCTTCAACGGGTTACCGAACCACTCACTATGGGTAAGAGGCGCAGTAAGCCCCGAACAGGTAGCAAACTCATTCTGGGAACCGTTAGTTCCCGCCGGCAAGGATGCTGTCTGCACCAAGACCGCCGCTTACTCACTTAAGCCATTGAAAATAATGCATTATTCATTTTACGCCCCGCCGCTGCGGGGGTAGAGTGTGCGGGAAAGGCTCCCCATGGACGCACTCCTCGCACGCCAGCCACAAGCCATACCCCTGCCTCCCGACCTCGTCGCCGAAGCCAATCATCGCATCGCCAACAGCCTGACCCTCTTGGTCAGTATGGTGCGCATGCAGGCCGGCTCGGTGAAAAAGGGACGCGAGACCTTCGGCAACGCCGAAGTCCGTCAACTGCTGGATGGGGTGGCGGCTCGGATCAATACCATCAGCCAGCTTCACCGCCTCCTGTCCTATAGCGGATCGGAAGGCGCCGTCAGCCTCAAGCCGCATCTGGCCGAAGTCACCAATGCGCTGGTGGCGGCACTCTCCTCGCCCGAACAGGCGGTGCGGGTGGTCCATAGCGGCTGCGACTGCATTGTGCTGATGCGCCAGGTCCAGCCCATTATCCTCATCCTCTGCGAAGTCTTCATCAATGCGATGAAGCATGCCCATCCCGCGGGCGTACCGTTGGTCTTCACGGTGGATTGTGCACCGTCGCAGGATGGCCGCCTGGTGCTGTCCATCAGCGATGACGGGGTAGGTCTGCCGGAAGGATTTGATGCCACCGGCGGCGGCATGGGGTTCAAGGTGATGCGGAGCCTTGCCACCGAAATCGGCGCCGATCTGCAGATCGTTTCCATGCCGCTGGGCCTTACTTTCCGCCTCTCCCTGCCGGCCAGTGCCATGGCTGGCGCCAGGCTGGCCTGACGGTTTGTAGCCCTCTATTTGCGGGCAGGCCCCGGTTTGATTAGCCTTTGCCTGCGTATTTCCCAGGCGGAGCCGGCATGTCCCTGATCACCGAATTTAAGAAATTCGCCATGCGCGGCAATGTCGTGGACCTGGCGGTGGGCGTGATCATCGGCGCCTCCTTCACCGGCATCGTCAATTCCCTGGTCACTGACGTCATCATGCCGCCGATCGGCCTGGCCCTGGGCGGCGTGGATTTCGCCAACTTCTTCATCGTGCTCAAGGGCGATCATGCGTTGGATACCCTGGCCGCGGCCAAGGCGGCCAAGGCAGTTACTATCAACTACGGCTTGTTCATCAATGCGGTGATCAATTTCGTGATCGTCGCCTTTGCCCTCTTCATGCTGCTGCGCCAGTTGAACAAGCTGGTGGCGCCCACGCCAGATACCGATGCCGCGCCGCCCCCCTCCGAAGAAGTGCTGCTGTTGCGCGAGATCCGCGACAACCTGAAATCAAGGGCATGAAAGCGGTCCTCTTTATCGCCCTGGTGCTTGCAGCCCCGGCGGCTGCCCAGGCGCCAGCGTCCGATCCGGCAGCGGCGGTGGAGGCTTTTTATGCCATCTATGGCCCCTTGCATGGGCAACGTGGCGGCATTCCCGATGCCACCGCGCGGGTGCGTTATGCCCCGGTCCTGTCGCCCCGCCTGAACAAGCAGCTGGTGGAGGCCGCCGCCGCGCAGGCGCGCCTGACCGCCAAGGTGAAGAACGCGGTGCCCCCTATGCTGGAGGGCGATATTTTTTCCTCCCTGTTTGAAGGCGCCAGCGCCTGGAAAGTCGGGGCCTGCCAGGTCACCGCCAACATCGCCCGTTGTCCGGTGGCATTGAGCTATACCCCCCCGCCCGTGGCCAACCGCAAGGCCGAAAAGCCCGCAAACTGGAACGACACGGTGCTCTTGGTGGCGACGCCGCAGGGCTGGAAAGTGGACGATGTGATCTATGATACAGGCTTTGCCTTCGGCAATACCGGCCGGCTCAGCAGCATGCTGGCCATGGTGGTCGCTGCACTTCCTTGAGGGAGGGGGGTAACTTTTTGCCCTTTGCAGCCTATTTGGGAAGGGAAAGGAAAACGCCATGACAGATACCAAAACAGAGCGCCAATTGACCCCGGAACAGCACCGCGTGCTGCGCGAGCGCGGCACTGAGCGTCCCGGTTCCAGCCCTCTCAATCACGAAAAGCGCCCCGGCGAGTTTGAATGCGCCGGCTGCGGCGCCGAACTGTTTGACGCCCATACCAAGTTCGACAGCGGCACCGGCTGGCCCAGCTTCTGGGATACCAAGCCCGGCGCGGTAACCACCACCACCGATACCAGCCACGGCATGGTGCGCACCGAGTTCAATTGCGCCCGTTGCGGCGGCCATCTGGGCCATGTCTTCAATGACGGCCCCGGACCGACCGGCCTGCGTTACTGCACGAACGGCTGCGCGCTAGATTTTAAGCCCACCAAGTAGGGCTTACCCACAACAAGAACGCCGCGGCCCGTGAGAGCCGCGGCGTTTTTCGTTTCAAGATGGTCAGAAAGTATCGCGAGAGCGCCCCGCTGCCGTGGCTTCGGCGTCGCGCAGGGCATCGCCTTGCGGGCCATCCAGGGCCTGACCGGCGTCCCTGCCCATGGCGGGAATGTCAGCCCTGTTCTTCTCGACAAAGTTGGACTGGTCCTTGAGGAAGCTGCGGGAGGCGGCGTAATCGCCCTCGCCCACAATCTGCTTCTTATTGACGGTGGCCTTCTTGGTCTTCCTGGCCGGGGCCTTGCGGGCAGCGACCTTCACGCCCTTCTTCGCCGTAGACTTCTTGGCGGTCTTCTTCGCTGTCTTCTTGGCTTTCCTGGCGGGCGCCTTCTTCTTGGCCTTCACCGCTTTCCTTTTCTTGGACGCCCCCGCTCTGGCGGTTGCCTTCTTTTTCTTCGCAGCCATGTCATTCACTCCATGGTGTTGATGTGACGCAAAAACTCTACGCGCCTTCGCGCCAATGCGCGAGCACTCGCTTCGTTCCGAAAATCATTTCTTTTGTGAAAGCTCACACACCCATCGCCAGCCGCTCCATCAGCCAGGCGGCGGCAGGGCCCGGCGGGGTGTCGCTGCGATAAACCGAGTGGAAGGTATAGACCAGATCGCCGGGTGTCTCGATATGCAATTCCACCAGCCTTCCGCGCTTGAGGTCATCATTCACCACCGGCTTAGGCATGTTGCCCCAGCCCATCCCTGCCAGCAGCAAGGCATGCTTGGCACCGAGATCGGCCAGCCGCCAGCTTTTCACTGCCATCACGCCGAAGTCGCGGCCCTCGGTCAGGCGCGAGCGATCGGTCAGCACCAACTGGATGTGATCGCGGGCCATGGTCGGGCTCACCGGCCCCTTGATCTGGGCCAGCGGGTGATCGGGCGCCGCCACCGCCAGCATCTTCACCGAGCCTGCGGGCCCGCGGCTGAGGAGGTCGTTTCCCAGTTCAAGCGGGCCGCTGATGCCGAACACGGCCACACCTTCCAGCACGCTTTGTGTCACGGCGCCCAAGGCTTCCACCCGGAGGCGCAGGCCGACAGTGGGAAATTTCTTGCGGAAATCATCCAGCGCCTTGACCAGCTTTCGGGCCGGCCACATCACATCCACCACAAGGCTGACTTCCGCTTCCAGACCCGAAGTCAGGCCGCGCGCCTTGGCCAGCAGCGCGTCCAGGGCAATGGCGAGGCCCCGACTGTCCGCCAGGATGGCACGCCCCGCCTCGGTCAGCTTGGGCCGGGCGGTGCCGGCGCGGGCGAACAGGCTGACTCCCAGTTGGGCTTCCAGATTGGCGACGGCGTAGCTGATCACCGAGGTCGCCCGCCCCAGCTTGCGGGCGGCGGCGGAAAAACTGCCGGTCTCCACAATCGCCAGAAAGACGGCGATCTGGTCGAGGGTCGGGGCTTTCGGATCCACTATTCAACTTTCTCGAATAGAATGATCGAAATTATGC
>JAEKMB010000105.1 GCA_019508105.1 Alphaproteobacteria bacterium | reverse complement strand
GGTGGCGCCCACCACCGAGGTGATCTGGATGATGCGGCCCCAGCGCTTCTTCATCATGCCGCGCAGCACGGCGCGCGACAGGCGGAAGGCGGCGGTGAGATTGACCGCGATCACCTGGTCCCACTCCTCATCCTTCATGCGCATGAAGAGATTGTCCTTGGTGATGCCGGCATTGTTGACCAGAATGTCGATACTGTCGCCCGCCGCCTCTTCCGCCGCTTTCGGCAGGGCTTCGATGCTGGCGATGTCGGAGAGATTGGCCGGCGCGATGAAGGCATTGGCGCCCAATTCGGACTTCAGGGCCTCCAGCGCCTCGGCGCGGGTGCCGGACAGCACGACTTTGGCGCCCTGGCCATGCAGCGCCTTGGCAATCGCGCCGCCGATACCACCGGAGGCGCCGGTGACGAGTGCTGTTTTACCGGTGAGGTCAAACATCAGAGCACCTTTCCTAAAGCTTCGAGGTCGGTGGGGGTATCGAGCGTGACCATCTGCAAGGACGGATCGATGCGCTTGACCATGCTGGAGAGAACCTTGTTGCCGCCGAACTCCACCGTAGCGTCTATGCCAAGACCCTGAAGGGCCAAAATGGATTCACGCCAGCGCACCCGGCCCGTGACCTGTTCGACCAACAGCTTGCGCACCTGGTCGGGATCATGGACCGGTTCGGCCGTGACGTTGGCCAGCACCGGCACCGCCAGCGGGCGGATGGTCACCGCCGCCAGCGCCTCAGCCATCTTGTCGGCGGCAGGCTGCATCAAGGGGCAATAGAACGGCGCGTACACTGCCAGCGGCAGAGCGCGATTGATGCCTTTGGCCTTGGCGATGTCGGGCACGCGCGCCAGCGCATCCAACGTGCCGGAAATCACCACCTGGCCCGGCGCATTGTCATTGGCGACGACGCAGGTGCCGCCCGCGGCGGCCGCTTCTTTCGCCACGGCTTCAGCCTGCTCGATCTCGGCGCCGATCAGGGCAGTCATGCCGCCCTCCCCCACCGGCACTGCCGACTGCATCGCCTGGCCGCGTGTCTTGAGCAATCGCGCGGTGTCAGCCAGAGAAAAAGTCCCGGCGGCACAGAGCGCGGAATATTCCCCCAGGGAGTGACCGGCGACCAGATGGGCGTGCCTGGCGACATCCAGCCCCATTTCCTTTTCCAGGATGCGCACCACCGCGATAGAAGCGGCCATGATCGCGGGCTGGGCGTTTTCGGTCAGGGTGAGATCGCCTTCCGGACCTTCCCACATGATTTTGGAAAGCTTCTGCGACAGCGCGTCATCCACTTCCTGGAAGACTTCGCGGGCCGGCGCAAAAGCATTGGCCAGCTCCTTGCCCATGCCGATCTTCTGGCTGCCCTGTCCGGGGAAAATAAAAATGCGAGTCATGGAGCGAGACAAATCAAGAGGGCCTCAGGGAGTCAAGTTCCGCGAGAAAAACGTCCGCCCGATCACCACCACCGATACCGCAGCCAGCACCAGCATGGCCGAGAGCAACGCCATGCCCAGCATGTAATTGCCGGTTTCCTGTTTGGCCCAGCCCATCAGGAACGGCCCGAAATACCCGCCCAGGTTGGAAAAGCTGTTGAGCAGGGCCAGCCCTCCCGCCGCCGCGGTGCCGCGCAGCAAAGCGGACGGCAAGGTCCAGAACACCGCCAGCGCCGCATAGATACCGCAGCAAGCCAGGCATAGCGACAGGATGATCAGAGCGTGAGATGTGAACAGCACCGCGCCCAGCATGCCGGCGGCGCCGGCCATCGCGCCGAAAGCGACATGACCGGCGCGCTCGCCGCTTTTGTCGCTCGACCAGCCCAGCGCCACCATCGCGCCCATCGCCAGCAGATACGGCAGGGCGACGATGAAGCCGGTCTGGATATTGGAATAACCCATCGCGCTCACCATCTGCGGCTGCCACAAGTTCAGGCCATAAAGCGCGATGACGATGGAGAAGTCCGGGATCATCAGCAGCCAGATGCGCTTGTCGAGCAGCATCTCCTTCAAGCCATGCAGCGCGCCGGGCGGCTCGGCGGCCAGCCGTGTGGTGATGATCTGCTTTTCTTCCGCGCTCAGCCACTTGGCTTTCATCGGACCGTCGGGCAGCACCCACAGGGTGGCGAGGCCGCAGAGCAGTGACGGTATGCCTTCCAGCACCATCATCCATTGCCAGCCGGACAGGCCATGGCCCGAAACCCCCAAGAGCCAGCCCGACAGAGGCGAGCCGATCACCGCCGACAACGGCACCCCGCCCAGGAACAAGGCAATAAAGCGCGCCCGGGTGGATTGGGGAAACCAGTAGGTCATGTAGAGGATCATGCCGGGATAAAGTCCCGCCTCCGCGGCGCCCAGAAGAAAGCGCACGATGCAGAAGCTGACCGGCTCCTTGCAGAAGGCGGTCAGCATCGACAGCAGGCCCCAGCTGATGCAGATCCGGCACATCCAGATCCGCGCCCCCACTTTCTGCAGCGCCAGGTTGGACGGCACCTCGAACAGGAAATAGCCCAGGAAGAAGATGCCGGCGGCGTTGCCATAGACTTGCGGCGAAAAGCCCAGCTCCCGGTTCATCTGCAGGGCGGCAAAGGAGATATTGGAGCGATCCAGAAAGGCGACCACATACATCAGCGCCATGAAGGGGATCAGCCGCCAGGCGGCGCGCGCCAAGATTTTGTCGGAACGGACAAGCTCTGCTGCCGTCATCACGGTGCGCGGCAAAAACGGGCCAGCACGGCCATGGACAGCGCCGCGGCCAGCGCCACGCCGGTGCACATCCACATGCCCAAGGTGTAACTGCCGGTCGACTGAAGAAGATTGCCCATCAGGCCTGGCCCGACAAAGCCCGACAGGTTGCCCACCGAATTGATCAGGGCGAAGGCGCCGGCCGCTGCGGTGCCGCCCAGGAACAGCGGCGGCACCGACCAGAAGGTGGCCAGGCCGGAATAGGCTCCCCCCGACGCCAGGCAGAAGCCGGCAATCACGATGACGTCATTGCCGACCCCCAACGCGGCGATGGAAAAGCCCAGGGCGCAGACCAGCGCCGAAACAATGAAGTGCAGCGCCCGCTTGCCGCTGCGGTCGGACGAAACCCCGATGACCCAAAGGATGGCCAGGGAAGCGGTATAGGGAATCACCAACATGAAGCCGGTCTGTGCAACGCTGTAGCCCATGGCATGGACCATCTGCGGCATCCAGAAGCCCAGGGCATAGATGCCGAACACGATGGTGAAGTCCGGGATCATCAGCGCCCACACCCGCCAGTCCTTCAGCATTTCGCCAAAGCCATGCACCTCGGCCTTCGGCTCGGCGGCTAGCCGCGCCATCACAATGTCCTTTTCCGCCTCCGTCAGGAAACCGGCCTTGCGCGGATTGTCGGGCAGGCCCCACCAGGCCAGAAATCCCAGCGCGATGGTGGGAATGCCTTCCAGCAGATACATCCACTGCCAGCCCTTGAAGCCATAGCCGGAAATTCCCATCAGCCAGCCTGAGAAGGGGGCGCCCAGGATGTTGGAAACGGGAATGCCCATGCAGAAAAGGGCCAGGATGCGGGCGCGCGTCGACGCGGGAAACCAGTAAGTGAAATAGAGCAGGATGCCGGGATAGAAGCCGGCTTCCGCCAGCCCCAGCAGGAAGCGCAGCACAAAGAACATCAGCGGGCCCTGCACAAAGGCAAACGCCATCGAGACCAGCGCCCAGGTGATCATGATGCGCGCCATCCAGATGCGCGCGCCCACCTTCTCCATGATCAGGTTGGAGGGCACCTCGAACATCAGATAGCCCAGGAAGAAGACGCCGGTGCCCCAGCCGAACACCTCGGGCGAGAAGCCCAGATCCTGGTTCATGGTGAGGGCGGCAAAACCGACATTCACCCGGTTGAGGAAGGCGGCGACGTACATCGCCAGGATCAGCGGCACCAATCGCCAGGCGGCGCGGCGCAGGATCGCGTCCGCCTCATGCTGTATCGTTGTCATCCCGCCCCTGCTTTGGACCAGCGTCGCATCGTCTGGGAGGGCGGTCCAGTCCCCCAAAAGCGCTGCCGCAACCCTGTTAACCCGCTGCCTGGATTTGGATATTCCTTGTCCTTGCCCTGTCCGGGGCTTTTCTCTATAGACCCGCCCTTCAACGGCTGCGGTCGCCGGAGCCCCTTTGGGGGTAGCGCATGGTGCGCGTTCCGGTCGAGCCAAGGCAAAAGCCCAGGGCCCTCCTGGCTTTTGTCCCGCACCACAGGAAAGGGAACCAAGATGGCTCTTTACGAGCATCTTCTGATCGCGCGCCAGGACATCAGCGCGCAACAGGTGGACGCACTGGCCACCCATCTCAAGACCATCGTCGAAGGCGAAGGCGGCAAGATCGAGAAGCAGGAATATTGGGGCCTGCGCGGGCTTGCCTATCGCATCAAGAAGAACCGCAAGGGCCACTACGTCCTGCTGAACATCAACGCGCCGTCCAATGCGGTGGTCGAGCTGGAACGCCAGCTCAAGATCAACGAAGACGTGCTGCGCTACATCACCGTCAAGGTGGACCAGTTCGACACCTCGTCGAGCAAGGCCCGCCGCGACGACAAGCCTGAAGGCGCCAAGGCCGAAGGCGAAGCCGAGGAGATCCTGGTATGAGCTATGGTGGAAATCGTGATGGTGGCCGCGACGGCGGCCGTGGTGGCGACCGCGAAGGCGGCCGTGGCGGCGACCGCGAAGGCGGCCGCGGTGGACGCGAGGACGGCGCCCGCCGTCCCTTCTTCCGCCGCAAGAAGACCTGCCCCTTCTCGGGCGATAACGCCCCCAAGATCGACTATAAGGACGTCAAGCTCCTGCAGCGCTTCATTTCCGAGCGCGGCAAGATCGTGCCGTCGCGCATCACCGCGGTCAGCAACAAGAAGCAGCGCATCCTGGCGAACGCCATCAAGCGCGCCCGCTTCATGGCGCTGCTGCCCTATGTCGTGAAGTAGGAGACCGGCCATGCAAGTGATCCTGCTCGAACGCGTCGAAAAGCTTGGCCAGATGGGCGATGAAGTCCGCGTCAAGGACGGCTTTGCCCGCAACTTCCTTCTGCCCAAGAAGAAGGCGCTGCGCGCCACCAAGGCGAACCGCGACTATTTCCAGGCCCAGAAGGCCCAACTGCAAGCCAACAACCTCAAGCTGAAGGGCGAGGCCGAGAAGATCGGCAACAAGCTCGACGGCCAGAAGTTCATCCTGATCCGTCAGGCCGGCGACCGCGGCCAGCTTTATGGTTCGGTCAGCCCCCGCGACGTCGCCGACGTCATGGAAAAGGTCGGCTTCAAGGTGGACCGCCACCAGGTCTCGATCAGCGTGGCGATCAAGTCGATCGGCCTGTTCACCATTCCGGTGGTGCTGCATCCCGAAGTGAAGGTGAACATCACCGTCAATGTCGCCCGCAGCGAGGACGAAGCCGAGCGCCAGGCGCGCGGCGAGGACGTGCTGGCGGCCAAGACCGATGCCGAGGAAGCCACCATCGCGGCGGAGGAACTGTTCGAAACCGGCGCCGCGCCCAAGGCCGAAGGCGAAGAAGAACCCGCCGAAGCCTGATCGCTTCGACAAACCAAATGAAAAGGCCGGTCGAAAGACCGGCCTTTTTGTTGTAAAGAGAGAAAATGACCGACCGCCGCATCCTGGCGCCCCCCGGCGGGCACAAAAAGGTGCTGCTGCATTCCTGCTGCGCCCCCTGTTCGGGCGAGGTGATGGAAGCGATGACCGCCAGCGGCATCGACTACACGATTTTTTTCTACAATCCCAACATTCATCCCAAGCGCGAATACGAGATCCGCAAGAACGAGAATATCCGGTTTGCGCAGAAGCACGGGATCGCCTTCATTGATGCCGATTATGACGCCGACAACTGGATGGCCCGCGCCAAGGGGATGGAGATGGAGCCGGAACGGGGCGCCCGCTGCACCATGTGCTTTGACATGCGGTTCGAGCGCACCGCGCTGTACGCGCATGAACACGGCTTTCCCGTCATCACCTCGTCGCTGGGCATCTCGCGCTGGAAGGACATGAACCAGATCAATGGCTGCGGCGAGCGCGCCGCCGCCAGGTATGACGGCGTCAGCTATTGGACCTACAACTGGCGCAAGAGCGGCGGCTCCGCGCGCATGATCGAGATCAGCAAGCGCGAGGAATTCTACCAGCAGGAATATTGCGGCTGTGTCTATTCCCTGCGCGACACCAACCAGCATCGGCTGGAGACCGGCCGCGGCAAGATCGAGATCGGCACCCAGTTCTATCGCAACGGCGAGAAGGTCTAGGCGGCACCCGATTCCACGGCGAATTGCCGGCGCGTGAGGCCGCGCGGCGGGTCGCCGAAAAATACCTCAACCGACTTCAGCTTGCCGTCCTGGAACGTCATCAACTCGGCGTTGCGGAAGCGTGCTTCCGGATGGAGGGTATTGGGTACATGCATGGTGGCGTCATAGGCCACCAAGACCCAGTCCCCGTCCTGCATCACCGTAATGAATTCGAATTTCTGATGCAGCGGGGTTTCCGGCCAGCAGCGCTTGAACCAGGCCGCGCGGTCGATATGGTCATCGAACGGGCTGGTGAAGGTGAAATCGGGCCGCAGATTCTCTTCCATGAAAGCGCGGTTGTGCTGCTCAAAGGCGCGGTAATAGGCTTTGGCTTTTTCCTTGAGATCCATCCTCTCCTCCCTCAGTCAAGCGACTTGCCCAGCGCATCCATCAGGAAATTGGTGCCACGCTCCCTGGAGCCGGCATCGTCATGGCCGTCGAGATAGTCGCCATATTCGGTCAGCACCAGCTTGGTGCCGCCCTTCTCCGCCATCAGCTCGATCGAGGCTTGGGAGACCGAAATCTTCTTTCCGTTCAGATGCATCACATAGCTGTAGATGATGCGCCCGGGTTCCGTGGCGGTGGGCGGAACGATATCGCGATAAACGCAATCGAACGCCGTCACCATGCCGCTGGGATGCTTGCCGCTGAGGGTTTCGCGGCCACCTTCGCGGAAGTCGAAACTTTTTTCATGCTGTTCAAAGCCCGGCGGACCGGTGAACCATTTGCGCTTGGCCGCTTCCTCGGCAAAGGCCTGGAAGACGCGGCTTGGCGCATGATCCCAGTGGCGGGTGATTGTGAAATTGGCATGGGTGACAGAACGCATCAAACAGTCTCCTTACGGTAATGCAGGCGGATGACGCCGTTGTCGAACGGCTTGTGGCTGGCCAGTTTCAATCTGGTTTTCACCGCGCCCTGGAAATAGGGGATGCCGGCGCCCAGCAGCACGGGGTTCTGGAAGATCCAGAATTCGTCTATGGCATCCAGCTCCAGAAAGGCATGCACCAGGCTGGGACTGCCGAAGATCAGAAGATCCTTGCCCTCGCCTTGCTTGTCGGCAAGAATCTCCTTCGCCTCGCGCCGCAACTGGACATTGTTCCAGTCGCTGCCTTGCATGGTGCGCGAAAAAGTGATCTTGGGAATCTGCTCCACCCAGCGGGCGTGCTGCACTTCCGGCGAATCCGGCTTGCCCAGGAATTTCGGCCAATAGCTGCGCATCATGTCATGGGTGACGCGGCTATAGACCGCCGCGCCGGCATTGTGGATCAAGGTGGTGGCATCGGCGAAAATTTCGCTGTTCATGCTGATCCAGTCCATCTCGCCCTTGGGGCCGCCGCAATAGCCGTCCAGCGACACATGCATCAGGGACACCAGCTTCCTCATTTTTTCTTCTCCGTCTTTGCCCCGTCGAGATAGGCCTTGAGCCCATCCAGGCTATTTTCCCACATGATGCGCCGCGCGCTGACCCAGCGTTCCGCCAGGCTCAGCTTCTCCGGCTCGATGCGGCAGGTCCGGACCCGCCCTTCTTTGCGGCTGGTCACCAGCCCGGCATCCTCCAGCACCTTCAGGTGCAGCATCACAGCCGGCAGCGACATGGGCAGGGGCAATGCCAGCTCACTGACCGTGGCGGGGCCAATGACCAGCCGCTCGACCATGGTCCGGCGCGCCGGATCGGCCAGGGCGGCAAAAGTCTTGTCCAGGGAATGGTTCATCATCCGCTTAAGTATTCGCCCCGGTGTCAAACTGTCAAGCAGTTACTTAACTATCTCCTGTCCACCACGCAGACCTGCCCTGCCCTGCGCCGGGTTCCCCTTTGCGTTATAACCGTCGCACCAACAGGAGGACGCATGTCCGCCCAAACCCAGATTTCACGCATCACAGTGCCGCAGATCCGCGCCCATAAGGGCGCCGAGCCCATCGTCTGCCTCACCTGCTACCACGCCCATACCGCGCGGCTGCTCGATCAACATGTGGACCTGATGCTGGTGGGCGACAGCCTGGGCATGGTGATGCATGGCCTGGAAACCACCATCGGCGTCACCCTCGAGATGATGATCACCCATGCCAAGGCGGTGATGCGCGGTTCCAAACGCGCCCTGGTGACGGTGGACATGCCGTTCGGCAGCTACGAGGAAAGCCCCGCCGCGGCATTCCGCAATGCCGCCCGGGTGCTGCAGGAAACCGGCGCCACCGCGGTCAAGCTGGAAGGCGGCGCCCGCATGGCGCAAACCATCGAATATCTCACCCAGCGCGGCATTCCGGTGATGGGCCATATCGGCCTGACGCCGCAGATGGTGCATGTGAAGGGCGGTTTCCGCACCACCGGCCGCA
>JAEKMB010000007.1 GCA_019508105.1 Alphaproteobacteria bacterium | reverse complement strand
GACCCGGGGGTCTTCCTGGCTAAGCACAGGCGCCAGAGCCCGGTCGGCGGCGTCGGGATTGCCAGCGCGAAGCGCCTGACTCGCCGTTCCGAGGGCCTGCAAAAGGGCCGGATTTGCCGCGGGTTTTACCATGGCGGCACCCTATAGGAGCGGCGCAGGGCCTGTCAGGCATAAATCATGACGCAACGTCACGATTAAGTCTTTTGCGTTCAATGGCTTGCACAAACCGCTCTTGCGTTTCTAATTGTCGCAAATTGTCAAAAAAGCCCTCTTTCCCCCTCGCAGCGCGCGATTTAATAAGTATCTACGGGCGGGGGCCTCCCAGACGTGACCATGCATTCACTGTTCTTCGATGTCGGTTGGTTTTTGGCGGCGCTTTCCGTGGCCGGAACCGGCTATGCGTTTCTTTCCGCCATTCTGGTGGGCCGCTTCATGCAAGAGGGGCCGGGCACGGCTGCCGCCAGCCCCGCCGTCACTATCCTCAAGCCCCTGCACCAGGGCGAGCCCGATCTCTTCCGCAATCTCGAAACCTTCTTCGCCCAGGATTATGCCGGCGCTGTGCAGATCCTGTTCGGCGTGCATGACGAAGCCGATCCGGCCATCGAAATCGTCCGCGCGTTGCAGGCCAAATATCCACCCAAATGGCTGGCCCAGGTGACCGCTGCGCTGGCACGCCCCGGCGTCGGCATCGTGACCTGCCTCTATACCGGCGAGCCGGCCAAGGACGGCCACAAGCTTTGGTCGTCGCTGGCCGCGATGGGCGTCTCCTACACTTTCCTGCCCAATGCGGTGCTGGGCACTTCGCTGGGTCTTGCCGCGCCCTGCTTTGGGTCCACCATCGCGCTGCGGCGCCAGACCCTGGATGAAGTCGGCGGTTTCGCCGCCTTTGCCGACCAGCTCGCTGATGATTACGAGATGGGCAGGGCCGTACGAGCGCGGGGTTACACATTGGCGATCCCGGCCATGGGCGTGGGCCACACCGCGGCGGAAGACAGCGCCGGCGAACTCTTCCGTCATGAATTGCGCTGGAGCCGCACCATCCGCATGGTGAACCCGGCCGGACATGTGGGCAGCTTCGTCACCCATGGCTTCGCCTTTGGGCTCATGAGCGCCCTGTTTCTGGATTTTAACGCTGTCAGCCTGGCCGTTGTGGGCCTGGCGCTGGCCGCCCGCTTGCTTCTGAAAGCCCGGATTGACGGGCATTTTGGCACCTATGCCGGCCCTTATTGGCTGCTGCCGCTGCGCGACCTGCTGAGTTTTGCGGTCTTTGTGGCCTCGCTGTACGGGGAAACCGTGCATTGGCGTGGGACGCACTTTGCGGTAGAGCCTTCCGGCGCGATGTCCCAGGTCTGAGGGACCAAAGTTCCTATTGTTCCCGATGCTTTCGGGCATGAGGTATGACGATGATGAAGTCCCTTTTTCTGCAGGCGCCTTCTTTTGAAGGTTATGACGGCGGCGCCGGCGCGCGCTATCAGATGAAGCGGGAAGTGAAGAGCTTCTGGTTTCCCACCTGGCTGGCCCAAGCCGCCGCGATGGTGCCGGGCTCGCGCCTGATCGACGCCCCGCCGCACAACCTGTCCTTCAAGGATATTGAAGACGATGTGAAGGCGCATGAGCTGATCGTCATCCATACCTCCACCCCCAGCTTCAAGTCCGATTGCAAGAGCGCGCGCCTTGTCCGCGCCCTCAATCCCGCCGCCAAGATTGGCTTCATCGGCGCCAAGGTTGCGGTCGAGCCTGTGCAAAGCATGGAAGCCTGCCCGGAACTGGATTTCGTGGCGCGCAATGAATACGACTTCACCATCAAGGAACTGGCGGAAGGCGCGGACTGGTCCACCATCAAGGGCCTGACCTATCGCGATGCCACCGGCCAGATCGTTTCGAACCCCGAGCGGGAAATCCTGGTGGACATGGACAAGCTGCCGTCGGTGCTGCCCTACTACAAGCAGCTCGATGTGAAGAAGTATTTCGGCGGCTACCTGCTGCACCCCTACATGTCCTGGTACACCGGCCGCGGCTGCAAGTCGCGCTGCACTTTCTGCCTGTGGCCCCAGACCATCGGCGGCCACAAGTACCGCTTCATGTCCACCGAGCGCGTGGTTCAGGACGTGACGTATGTGAAAGAGAATTTCCCGGAAGTGAAGGAAATCTTCTTCGACGACGACACCTTGACCGACAATCATGACCGGGTGGAAGAGCTGGCGCGCGCGCTGGGCCCGCTGAAGGTGGTGTGGTCGTGCAACGCCAAGGCCAATGTGCCGCGCAAGACCCTGGAAGTGATGAAGGCCAATGGCCTTCGTCTGCTGCTGGTCGGTTATGAATCCGGCAACCAGCAAATCCTGCACAACATCAAGAAGGGCCTGCTGGTCGATGTCGCGCGCCGCTTCTCTAAGGATTGCCGCGAGCTGGGGATCGTGGTGCACGGCACTTTCATCCTGGGCCTGCCGGGAGAAACCCGCGAGACCATCCAGGAAACCCTGCAATTCGCCAAGGACGTGAACCCGCATACCATCCAGGTCTCGTTGGCGGCGCCCTATCCAGGCACCTTCCTCTACAAGCAGGCCAAGGAAAATGGCTGGTTCGCTTCCGATGTGGATCTGCTGACCGACGACGGCACCCAGATCGCGCCGCTCAACTATCCGCATCTGGGCCACACCGAAATCTTCGAGGGGGCAAATGCTTTGAGCAAAGCAAAAAGCATTTGGGGGAGGGGTATCTTGCCGCATTCTCCCTCCCCCGATCCGCTTGCGCTTCGCGCAATCATCTCGCCCCCTCCCGCAGGGGGAGGGGGGCTTTGCAATGAAAAAACTCATCGTCACCGCCGACCACTTCGGCGCGGCTGTCGAAGTCAATGAAGCGGTCGAACGCGACCATCGCGATGGCATTCTTTCTGCCGCCAGCCTGATGGTGACGGGCGCCGTCGCGGGCGATGCCGTCACCCGCGCCAAATCCATGCCGCGGCTTCGGATCGGACTGCATCTGGTCCTGGTAGAGGGCAGACCCGTGCTGCCGCGCGATCGCGTGCCGGACTTGGTGGACGCCAGGGGGAATTTCCGTACCGACATGGCGCGGGCCGGCGCGGCGATGTTTTTCCTGCCGAAAGTGCGCGCGCAGCTCGCGGCCGAGATCGAGGCCCAGTTTGCCGCCTTCCAGGCGACCGGCCTGACGCTGGATCACATCAACGCCCACAAGCATTTCCATCTGCATCCCACCATCGCCGCGCTGATCGTGCAGATCGGCAAGGCCCATGGCGTCAAGGGCGCGCGGGTGCCGCTGGAGCCACAAGACGTGCTGGGCCGGATCGAAGACCATAAACCTTCCGGCGTGGTGGCGCTGACCGCGCCCTTTGCGCGGGCCCTGCGCACCCGTTTCCGCCGCGCCGGGATCACGGCCCCGGATGCGGTGTTCGGCCTGGCCTGGTCCGGCGCGATGACGCGGGACCGCCTGGCGGGGCTAATCGCGCATCTGCCGG
>JAEKMB010000169.1 GCA_019508105.1 Alphaproteobacteria bacterium | reverse complement strand
CCGAAAATCTCTTCCTTCATCATGTCGGCATTGTCGGGCACATCGGACAGCACGGTCGGCGGATAGTAATAGCCGGGCCGGTTGAGGCGCTGGCCGCCCAGCAGCACCTTGGCGCCCTTGGTCACGGCGTCGTCCACCAGCTCGGCGATCTTGGCGACCGACTTCTCGTTCACCATCGGGCCCAGGGTGGATTCCGGGTCGGTCGCTTCGCCCAGCTTGATCGCCGACATGCGCGCCACCATGCCGTCGGTGAAGGGCCCATAAATGTCCTTATGGACATAGAAGCGGTTGGCGGCGGTGCAGGCCTCGCCGCTGTTGCGCATCTTGGCCAGCATGGCCCCGTCCAGCGCATCATTCAGGTTGGCGTCCTTGCAGACGATGAAGGGGGCATTGCCGCCCAGCTCCATGGCGCAGGAAATCACCTGGTCGGCCGCTTCGTGCAACAGGGCGCGGCCCACCGGGGTCGAGCCGGTGAAGGAGATCTTGCGCACCCTGGGATCATGCAGCACCGCCTTGGACAGGGCGCTGGCCTTAGAGGTGGTGACGACATTGACCACCCCCGCCGGCACGCCGCAGTCATGCATGATCTGGGCGACGGCCAGCGCGGTCAGCGGCGTCTCGGTGGCGGGCTTGAGCACCACGGTGCAGCCGGCCGCCAGGGCGGGCGCGATCTTGCGGGTGGCCATCGCCGCGGGATAGTTCCAGGGCGTGATCAACAGCGCGATGCCGATGGGCTGATATTGCACCAGGATGCGCGCGCCGCTGGCCGGCGCCAGGGCCATCTCCCCCAGCACATGGCAGCATTCCTCGGCATACCAGCGGTAGAATTCGGCGGCATACAGCACTTCGGCGCGCGCATCGGGCAGCGCCTTGCCGTTTTCCAGGCTGATCAGATAGGCCAGCCATTCGATATTGGCGACGATCTGCTCATAGCATTTGCGCAGGATTTCGGCGCGCTGACGCGGCGTGGTCGCGGCCCAGCCGGCGGCGGCCTTGTCGGCGGCGTCCACCGCGGCAAGCGCATCGGCGGCGTCGCAGTCGGCGATATCAATGATCTTCTCGCCGGTCGAGGGATCGAACACATCGACGCGCTTGTTGGCGGCGGCTTCCACCCACTTGCCGCCGATCCACAGGCCGGTGGGGATGGGGAAGGGCGCCGGGCCGGTTTTGGGGGCAGGCAGGGTCAGGGTCGTGCTCATGGTTTCTCTCTGTTGAATTGGGATCAGGAAGCGAGGCTGGAGCGATCGCCGCTGAAGGCGGCGCGGGTGATCGCCTTCATGGCATCCATGTCCAGTTTGCGGGGATTGTTGTTGACCAGCCGGGCGGCGCCGATGGCGCTTTCCGCCGTCCAGTCCTGCTTGTCTTCGGGCAGGCCCAGCTCCTTCAAGGTGACCGGGATGCCGATGTCCTTCAGCAGGCTGGCGACCTCATCGATCACCTTGCGCGACAGTTCCTCGTCGCTGCCGGACAGGCCGATGGCGCGGCCGATCTGGGCGAAGCAGCCGACACAGGTGGGGCGATTGAACTCCATCACATAGGGCATCAGCAGCGCCACGCCCATGCCGTGCGGGGTATGGGTCTCGTTGCCCACCGGATACTGGATGGCATGCGCCGCCGCGGTGCCCGCCGCGCCGAAAGCGCAGCCGGCCGCCAGCGAGGCCAGCATCATCTGCTCACGCGCCTGGAGGTTCTTGCCGTCCTTCACCGCGGTGCGCAGGGCGGCAAAGATATTCTGCAGCGCCAAAAGGCCGAACGTGTCGGACAGGATGTTCTTGCCCACGAACACATTCTTGACGGTGAGATCAGGCGTCACCTGGCGGGCTGCGGCGGTAAAGCTTTCGATGGCATGGGTCAGGGCGTCGGCGCCGCTCACCGCCGTCAGCCCGGGCGGGCAGGAAAGCGTCAATTCCGGATCGCACACCGCGATTTTCGGAATCAGATAAGGGCTGGAAATGCCCACCTTGGTGCCGCGCTCGGTATCGGCGATCACCGCCACCGGCGTGACTTCCGAGCCGGTGCCTGAGGTGGTCGGCACCGCGATCACCGGCGCCACCGGCCCCGGGATTTTGTTTTCGACATCGGGCTGGAAGTCGGCGCATTCGGCAACGCAGCCGGAAATGCCTTCAATCGGCAAATCGGCTTCGGTGCGGTCATAGACTTTGGTTTTCACGCCATTGGCTTCCAGATCGGACACAATGGCCTTGAACTGGGCATCGCCTCCCATGCGCGCATCGGTGCAGATCAGGGCGCGGCTTCCGATCTGGGCCGTCATCATGCCCAGCGCGGCGCGCTGGCCGGAGCCGAAAATCACCGAGGCGGGCAGGCGCAAGGCGCCGAACAATGGAGTCATGACATTTCCTTTTTGGATTCCTGGGAGAGTTTCTGAAGATCGGCCCACAGCCCGTCGTCGATGAACATGCCGCGCTTGATGGACTGGGCGCGCGCGGCATGGGCGCGGTCGCCGGGCGCCAACACCGGATGGGCGGGATCGGCCGGCGCGGCGGCGCGGATGGTTTCCAGGTAATCACTGACCAGCGCCTTGGCGGCCTCGGCATGGGGCGGGGCGATGACGATGAAAAGGTCGCCCTTGTTGGAGACATGCACCGAATCCAGGGTGCCCTTCACATCGGTGCCGATGGCGGAGGCCGCCAGACTCGCGACCAGCACTTCAAAAGCGATGCCCAGCGCATAGCCCTTGGGCCCGCCGAACGGCGCGATGGCGCCTTTCTTGGCGGCGGAGGCGTCGGTGGTGGGATCGCCTTTCTCGTCCAGCGCCCAACCCAGCGGGATCGGCGCGCCGCGATTGGCGTGGTCGTGGATCTTGCCCATGGAGACAAGGCCGGTGGCCATGTCCAGCACCATGGGCGTGGGATCGGCGGGCACGCCGATGGCGATGGGATTGGTGCCGATCATCGCCTTGCGTCCGCCCCAGGGATGCACCAGCGCCTCGGAGATGGTCAGGGCGATGCAGGTGAGACCGCGCGTGGCGACATGTTCGGCATAATAGGCCAGCGCGCCCAGGTGATTGGTGTTGCGGATGGCTGCGATGGCGATGCCGTCTTCGCGGGCGCGCGGAATGATCGTGTCCAGCGCCGCCATCGCGACCACAGGTCCCAAACCCCGTTCGCCATCGACACTGAGAAAGCAGCGCGCCGTCCAGGTCTGCGCCCCCGTGGCGCCCGGCACCGACAGGCCGGCGCGGATGCGCTCGATCACCCGGCGCAGGCGCAGCAGGCCGTGCGAAGGAATGGCGCGCATTTCTGCTTCGATGAACAGCCCGGCCTGGGTCTTGGCATGGGAAGCCGGCACGCCATGGGCGAGCAGGATGCTCTCGGCCAGCTTGCGGACTTCCTCGACGGCGACCAGCACGGATCAAATATCCTATAGGATTTCGCCAAACTATGGGTTATGCTCCGTCCGGTCAATGGCAAAAGCCAGCCTTTCTCTGGGAAAGTTCCATGGCCTCCGCGCTCAATGAAGCATCCGACCGGTTGATCGCCCGCCCCTCCGGGCTGGCGGAGGAGGTTTATCGCCGCGTCCGGGCCGACATCATGTCCCTGAAAATCCCGCCCGATACCCGGGTCTCGGTGGACAGCCTGGCCCGCGAGCTGGGGGTGTCGCAGACCCCGATCCTCCGCGAGGCGCTCTCCATGCTGGAAGCCAACGGTCTGGTCTCCAAGCGCCACTTTGCGGGCTACGCCACCAGCCCGCGCATGGACCGCGCCCAGCTCGATGAACTGTTCGAATTCCGCCTGTTGATCGAACCCCATGCCGCCCGCAAGGCGGCCGAAGCGATGGCCGAGCCCGACTTGGCGCTATTGGCGAGCGGCGAGGCGGCGCCGAGCCACGACGCCTTTGCCGACATGGACACCGAATTTCACCGCCTGATCGCCCAAGGCGCCGGCAATCACCTGATCGCGGATTCCCTGGCGCGGCTGCACATCCATGTCCACATCTTCCGCTCCTGTTTCAGGAGCGAGATCACGGAAGAAGCCGTGCGTGAGCACACCGCCATCATCGCCGCCCTCCAGGCGCGCAATGGCGCGCATGCCGAAGCCGCCATGCGCCGCCACATCGAACGCAGCTATGGACGGCTGCGGGATTTCATCAAGGACTGAAGTTCCTCGCCTTTGAAGAGCTCGCCGTTTCCAGCGGCAGTTTCAAAAATATTTGGCCACCTGCAGCCAGACGCGGTCCGACGCATCCGGTGCCGCGGTCGCGACCCCGTTGCCAAGCTTGTGCGCCCAAAAGGCGGAGAACAGGAAGTCGTTGTTGATGGTCCAGCGAACCCCGACGCCCGCGGCGCTCAGGGTCCGGCTGTTCGGTCCGGTGAACCAGGGATTCTTGTTCAGGGTGGCACTGCCGGTATCGAAAAAGCCGATCAGCTGCATCTGGCCCGGCAAGTCTTCCAGCACCGGCGGCAGCAACAGCCTGGCTTCCAGAGTCAGGATATAACCTTCGTCCGCATAGGCTTCGCCTTCGGGATAGGCCCGCACCCCATAGGCGCCGCCCAGTTCCATCTTTTCGGAAATATCGAGATTTTTGGTGGCGACTTGCCCCCGGAGGTCGGCATAGAGCGAGAGTGGACCAACCAGGTTCTGCAGCCGGTCGACCTGGAACATGATTTTGCCAAAGCCGCCATTGCTTCGTGCCGTCGCCGCGTCCGCTACGCGTGCCGCCGGCGACTGAATATCGAGACCGCCGAACGCCCCGCTGAGAGAGAAAGAATCCCATCCCCCGCCGCCGAAATTGTCGTGGTGGTTGCCGTTGAGTCCGATGATTCCGACATGGGATTCTCTGTCGGTGACCGAGAAGGGCACCCCCGTCCTGTCCTGGAAAGTCTTTTCGTCGTAATCGGCCAGAACGAACAGATTGTTGTCGTAGGAACGTATTACGGGATAGCTGGCATAGATGCTGGCGATGCCGGCTGTGCCATGCGCATCCAGGGGCGCAAATGTCTTGCCCAGCTTGTACCACAGGGCGGCATAGGCGACGCCCACCGTCAGCTTGTCGACCTGGGCCTGGTAAGACGCGCGTCCATAGACCAGGCAGCCGGTTGTGGAGGTCAGGGCCCTCAGGCTGGCGACATCACCCTGCCCAATAATTTCGTTGAAGTTTACCGAGCCGCCCAGCCGATAAACGCCGGTGTAATAATTGCCCGCATTGTCGGCCTCAACGCTGCCAGTGACACTGCGACCTGGTGTCAGATCGACGATCAAATCGGAGGTGCCGACCGAGGAGCCCGGGATCAGGGTCGATCGCACTTCCACGCCGGGCAGATCGGACAGCAGCAAAAGGCGCCGCTCAAGAGGTGCGATGGCGACGATGTCGCCGCTGTCCAGACCCTCTAGAACATTGTTCGCCACATTGTTCGAAACTCTCGATTGGTTGTTGAGCGTGATCTTGCCGTATTGGCCTTCGATCACCGCGATCGTCACAGCCCCTTCATTGATGGCTTGGGCGGGCAGATAGGCTTGCGCCACCAAATATCCCCGCGCGTTGTAGTAATCCGCGATCCTGGCCGCCATCAGCCGCAACGCGGCGAAATCCATTTCGCTTCCCGGCTGGAAACCGGCGGCGGCAATGAGTTCAGCTTCAGAGAATTT
>JAEKMB010000168.1 GCA_019508105.1 Alphaproteobacteria bacterium | reverse complement strand
TGATGCGCACCCAGATCCCCAAATTCCGCCTGCCGGAAACCGTGCTGGACGAGGAAGTGAATTACATCCTGGACCTCAAGCCGGAACTGCGGCTGGGCCAGAAGATCAACTCCCTGAAGGCGCTGCTGGCGGATGACTATGACGCCATCTTTGTCGGCTGCGGCGCGCCGCGCGGCCGCGAACTTGAAATCCCCGGCCGCGAAGAAGCCAAAGCGAACATCCATATCGGCATTGACTGGCTAGCCTCGGTGTCCTTCGGCCACACCACCAGCATCGGCAAACGGGTGATCGTCCTGGGCGGCGGCAACACCGCGATGGACTGCTGCCGCACCTCGCGCCGGCTGGGCGGCGCGGAAGTCCATGTGGTGGTGCGTTCCGGCTTTGGGGAAATGAAGGCGTCCCCCTGGGAAAAGGAAGACGCCATGCATGAAGGCATCCCGATCCACAATTTCCTGGTGCCGAAGGAATTCCTGCATGCGGATGGCAGGCTGACCGGCGTGCGCTTCGAAAAGGTCAAGGCTGAGGTGGACGCCAAGGGCCGCCGCAATCTGGTGCCCGCCGGCGAGCCGGATGTGGTGATGGAATGCGATGACGTGCTGGTGGCGGTGGGCCAGGAAAATTCCTTCCCCTGGATCGAGCGCGACATCGGCCTGGAATTCGACAAATGGGACATGCCCAAGGTCGATCCCAACACCATGCAGTCCACCCATCCCAAAGTGTTTTTCGGCGGCGATGCGGCTTTCGGACCCAAGAACATCATCTGGGCGGTGGCGCATGGCCATGACGCCGCCATCTCCATTGACCTGCTCTGCCGGGGTGCGGATGTGAGCCAACGCCCATCACCCCTGGTCAACCTGTCCAGCCAGAAGATGGGCATCCATGAATGGAGCTATGCCAACGACATCTCCAACGATCATCGCTTCAAGGTACCCCACGCGCCTATCGAAAAAACGCTGAAAGACGTGAAGCTGGAAGTGGAACTGGGCTTTGACATTGCCCAGGCCTTCCGGGAAGCCGAACGCTGCCTGAACTGCGACGTCCAGACCGTGTTCGATACTCCCAAATGCATCGAATGTGACGCCTGCGTCGATATTTGCCCCATGGACTGCATCACTTTTACCCCCAATGGCGCCGAAGAGGATTTGCGCCAGCGGCTGACGGCCCCGGCGCTGCATCCCGACCAGGACCTGTATGTTTCTGCTGCGCTCAAGACCGGCCGGGTGATGGCCAAGGATGAAGACCTCTGCCTGCATTGCGGGTTGTGCGCCGAACGCTGCCCGACCGGCGCCTGGGACATGCAGAAATTCCTGCTGAGCGCGCCCAAGACGGAGTACGCATGCCGGCGATAAAATCCGTCAATGACATGGGCGTGCCGGTGACCTCGCGCAATATCTTCCCGTCCAACATCCAGGGCCTGCCCACCTGGTATGAGGTGCGCGTCTCGGGCAAGGGCTGGCTGGGACGGCGCGGCGGCGTCGACCTGATGGTGGCGATGAACCCCCAGACCTGGGACAAGGACATCGCCTCGATCGATCCGGGCGGCTATTTGTTCTACGACTCCTCGCGTCCCATTCCGGCATCGAAATTCCGCGAAGACATCAACATCATCCGCATGCCGCTGACCGAGATCTGTAACGCGGCGTACAAGGACCCGCGCCAGCGCCAACTGTTCAAGAACATCATCTATATCGGCGCCTTGGCGCAGCTTCTGGGTATCGAGCCCGAAGTACTGGAGAAGCTGATCGGCGAACAATACAAATCCAAGCAAGCCCTGATTGCGCCCAATCACCAGGCGCTGCGCATGGGCCATGATTATGCCCGGGATCATCTGTCGGGGGCTTGCAACCTGAAAGTCGAACGCGCCAACGAGGTCGGCAAGCGCATCTTCGTCACTGGCAACGACGCCGCGGGTCTGGGCTGCGTCTATGGCGGCGCCACGGTGGCGGCCTGGTATCCCATCACGCCCTCGACCTCGGTGGCGGAAGCCTTTGCCAAGCATTGCCGCAAGTACCGGGTGGATGCCGAAACGGGCAAGAACAAGTACGCCATCGTCCAGTCGGAAGATGAAATCTCCGCCATCGGCACGGTGATCGGGGCGAGTTGGAACGGCGCCCGCGCCTTTACCGCGACATCGGGCCCGGGCATCTCCCTGATGCAGGAATTCCTGGGGCTGGCCTATTTCGCCGAAGTCCCGGCCGTGATCATCGACGTGCAGCGCGGCGGGCCGTCCACCGGCATGCCCACCCGCACCCAGCAGTCTGATCTTCTGGTCTGCGCCTACGCATCCCATGGCGACACCAAGCATGTGCTGCTGCTGCCCGAAGACCCGCGCGAGCTGTTCGAATTCTGCGCCCAGTCCTTCGACCTGGCCGAGCGGCTGCAGACCCCGATCTTTGTGCTGGAAGACCTGGATATCGGCATGAATGACTGGCTGTGCGAGCCTTTCACCTGGGACGATAAGCGCAGCTATGACCGCGGCAAGGTGATGACCGCCGCAGAACTGGAAGCCGGCAAGACTTTTGGCCGCTATCTGGACGTGGACGGTGATGCCATTCCCTACCGCACCCTCCCCGGCACCCATCCCAGCAAGGGCGCCTATTTCACCCGCGGCTCCTCGCGGGACCGCTTCGCCAAATACAGCGAGGAAGGCGCGGTCTACCAGGACAATATGCAGCGGCTGCTGCGCAAGTTCGAGACCGCCAAGAGCCTTGTCCCCGCGCCGGTGATCGAGAAGGCTCGCGAAAAAGCCAAATGCGGGGTGATCTATTTCGGTTCCACCGCGCCGGCCATGCGCGAAGCCCTGGCGGCGCTGGCCGCCGACGGCATCCATCTCGACACCATGCGGCTGCGGGCCTTCCCGTTCAGCGAGGCGGTCACCGACTTCATCAACGCCTATGACCAGGTGTTCCTGGTGGAGCAGAACCGCGACGCCCAGATGCGCAGCCTGCTGGTCAATGAATGCGGCATCGACCCGGCACGCTTCATCTCCATCCTGCATTATGACGGCCAGGTCATCACCGCCCGCTTCATCATCGCCGCCATCGCCGAACGCATGTCGCTCACATCCAGGGAAGCCGCGGAATGACCTATATCGCCAAGCCCAAGCTGCGCCATCCCGCCATTGCCGTGAACAAGCTGGGGTTCACCCACCGCGACTATGAAGGCTCGATCTCGACCCTGTGCGCCGGCTGCGGTCATGACTCCATCTCCTTCGCCATCATCCAGGCCTGCTTTGAGCTCAACATCGAGCCGCACCGGGTGGCCAAACTGTCGGGCATCGGCTGTTCGTCCAAGACGCCGGATTACCTTCTGGGCCAAAGCCACGGCTTCAACTCCGTGCATGGCCGCATGCCGTCGGTGCTGACGGGCGCCAATCTCGCCAACCGCGAACTTCTGTATCTGGGCGTGTCGGGCGACGGCGATTCCGCTTCCATCGGCCTGGGCCAATTCGTGCATTGCGTGCGGCGCGGCGTGAACATGGTCTATATCACCGAGAATAACGGGGTGTATGGCCTGACCAAGGGCCAGTTCTCCGCCACCGCCGACAAGGGCTCCAAGAGCAAGGCCGGCGGCTTCAATGCGGACAGCCCCCTGGACCTGGTCAGCATGGCGCTGATGGTGGGCGCCAGCTTTGTGGGCCGCAGCTTCTCCGGCGACAAGGCACAGATGGTGCCATTGATCATGGCGGCAATGAGCCATCCCGGTCCCGCTTTCATCGACATTGTCAGTCCCTGCGTCGCCTTCAACAACCATGCGGGCTCGACCAAGGC
>JAEKMB010000167.1 GCA_019508105.1 Alphaproteobacteria bacterium | reverse complement strand
CCACAAAGGGGACTGAAAAATGAGAATTGAAACTTTGAAGAAAGCGGGCTTCGCAACGCTTGCCAGCGCCGGCATGCTGGCGCTGACCGCCGGCGCCGCCTTCGCGGCGGATGCTCCCAAGGATCCGCTTGTTGCGGGCGATACCGCCTGGATGATCACTTCCTCGGCCCTGGTGCTGATGATGACGATTCCGGGCCTGGGCCCGTTCTATGGCGGCATGGTGCGCAAGAAGAATGTGCTGGCGACCCTGGCGCAAAGCTTCGGCGCCACCTGCCTGATCGCCGTATTGTGGATGGTGATCGGTTATTCCATCGCCTTTACGCCCAATCCCGATGCGGGCATGAACGCCTGGATCGGTGGCTTCTCCTACCTGTTCCTGGCCCCGATGAAGCTGAGCACCATATCCAGTCTGGCACCGACCATTCCGGAATCGGTTTACATGTTCTTCCAGATGACCTTCGCGATCATCACCCCGGCGCTCATCGCGGGCGCCCTGGCCGATCGCATGAAGTTCAGCGCCTTCCTGTGGTTCATGGGCCTGTGGCTGCTGCTGGTCTATTGCCCCATCGCCCATTGGGTGTGGGGCGGCGGCTGGCTGGGCGTTGCCGGTGCGATGGACTATGCCGGCGGCTCGGTGGTGCATCTGAACGCCGGTACCGCGGCTCTGGTGACCTGCCTGGTGCTGGGCAAGCGCATCGGCCTGGGCAGCGAGAATATGTCGCCGCACAATCTGGTGCTGTCGGTCATCGGCGCTTCGTTGCTGTGGGTTGGCTGGTTCGGCTTCAACGCCGGCTCCGCCCTCACCGCCGGCTACAATGCCGGCATGGCTGCCGCCGCGACGCAAATCGCGACGGCCGCCGCGGCACTGGGCTGGATGGTTGCCGAATGGATTGTCGCCAAGAAGCCTTCCGTGCTTGGCATGATCTCCGGCGCTGTCGCCGGCCTGGTGGCGATCACCCCGGCGAGCGGTTTCGTCGACCCGGTGGGCGCGCTGATCATCGGCATCTCGGCCGGCGTGGTCTGCTACATCTCGGCGGTCTGGGTGAAGAAGGCGTTCGGTTACGACGACAGCCTCGACGCCTGGGGCGTGCATGGTGTGGGTGGCGCGCTCGGCGCCATCATGACCGGCATGTTCGCCAAGGGTGCGATCAACTCGGTCTATCCCAAGGGCGGCTGGCTCACGGACGGCAATGCCGGCCAGATGATCCTGCAGCTCAAGGATGTCGGAGCGGTGTTCCTCTATTGCGCCATCGTAACCTTCATTATCCTGAAGGCCATCGACCTGGTGATCGGCCTGCGCGTCTCGCCGGAAGTTGAAGTCGAAGGTCTCGACATCAACCTGCACGGCGAAACCGTGCACGACTAATAGCGTCGCGTTTCTCCCCAAACTGGGGCGCCAGCGAAAGCTGGCGCCCCTTTTTCTTTGTGGCGTCTGCCACTAGATTGCCCCGCGCTTTCCTGACGGGGTTTCATTGTCCTTTGCCGGCCGCCTTGCCGCCTTGCCGCCCGGGCCTTTCGCCCGTCTGGCGGCGTTGCTGGGCGACGTAAGACCCGGCAAGGATCCCATCAGCTTGGCGGTGGGTGATCCGTCCGGCACCGTGCCGGATTTCGTGAAGCAGGCGCTGACCAACAGCGCCGCCAGCTTCGGCAACTATCCCGCCATCATCGGCACACAAGACTGGCGCGAGGCCGCCGCCGGTTGGCTCAACCGCCGCTTTGCGCTCAATGGCGCCATCGATGCCGGCAAGAACCTGCTGCCCCTGGCAGGCACCCGCGAGGGCTTGTTCTCGGCGCTGTTTCCCTTGATACCCGAAACCAAGGCGGGAACGCGCCCCATCGTGGCCATGCCCAATCCCTTCTACCAATGCTATGCCGCCGCGGCGCTGGGGTCGGGCGCCGAGCCGCTCTATGTGCCATCGTTGAAGGAGAACGGTTTCCTGCCGGACTTTGCCGGCCTCTCCGAAGCGCTGCTGCGGCGGCTCGCGGCGGTCTATGTCTGCTCGCCGTCCAATCCCGAAGGCGCGGTGGCGAGCCAGGCCTATTGGCACAAATTGTTCCAGCTCGCGGACCAATATGATTTCGTGATGCTGGCGGATGAATGTTATGCGGTCTGCCGGGCCTGCGCTCCGGCATGGTGGCGGGTGATGCCGTACTGATCGAGAAATTCCGCGCCTTCCGCAACGTCGCCGGTCCCACCGTGCCGACACCGCTGCTGGCAGCGTCGGCCGCCGCCTGGCGCGATGAGGACCACGTGATTGCGGGCCGCGCCGCCTATGCCGAAAAGATGGCGGCGGCGCAGGCCATTCTCGGGACGCGCATGACCCGTCCCAACGGCGGTTTTTTCCTCTGGCTGGAGGTCGGCAAGGGCGAGGAATTTGCCCGCCGCGCCTGGACCGAGCAGGGGGTACGCCTGTTGCCCGGCGCCTATATGGGCAGAGAAATCGTGCCCGGAAAAACCCAGTCAAACCCTGGCTTTTCCTACGTCCGGGTGGCGCTTGTTAACGACTTGTCAACCATTATGACCGCACTCGAAAGACTGAGAGAAATTCTCTAGCGGGCGGGTTTTTGCATGGCGCAGTCACGCATGATTGGAGGGGTTTATCACCCCCGCGCCCGGGGCGGCGCCATGAGCGACGCCCTGGCCGATGCGCGGGCCGCCATGAACCGGCTGGTACGCATGCTGGCGCTGCGCGGCGCAGGCCTGGCCCTGATGCTGGCCGCCGGCGCGGCGCTGGTGGCACTGCTGAGCTATTCCGCCGACGATGCCAGCCTGAACAACGCCAATCTGCGCGATGCCTCCAATTGGCTGGGGCCGCTGGGCGCGGTGGCGGCGGATATGTTGCTGCAGGTCTTCGGCTGGGCGGCGCTGGCCTTCCTGGCACCCCTGTTCGTCTGGGGCACGCGCGCCTTGCGCGGGCGTTCGCTGAAATATGCCATGTGGCGCCTTGTGGCCTGGCCGCTGGGCACTGTGACGGTGGCGGCCGGACTGGGCCTGTTGCCACGCTTCGCCAGCCTGCCCGCGGGCAGCGGCGGCATGAT
>JAEKMB010000104.1 GCA_019508105.1 Alphaproteobacteria bacterium | reverse complement strand
GGCCTGGCCGCCGAACGGGGCCGCGCCGCAATCTGGGAAGTGGATCCGGCCACCGGCAGCCACCGCATCTTCGCCTCAGGCCTGCGCAATCCCAATGGCATGGCCTGGGGACCGCGCGGAGCGTTATGGGCAGCCGTCAATGAGCGCGACGATCTGGGCGGCGACCTGGTGCCCGATTACATGACCGCGGTAAAGGACGGCGCTTTCTACGGCTGGCCCTTCAGCTATTACGGTCAGCATGTCGACGACCGGGTGAAGGAAAAACGGCCCGACCTGGTGGCCAAGGCCATCCCACCGGATTATGCCCTGGGTTCGCACACGGCCTCCCTGGGCCTCACCTTCGCGGACGGTGCACAATTGGGGCCGCAATATGCCAGCGGCGTCTTTATCGGCCAGCATGGCTCCTGGAATCGCAAGCCCTTCAGCGGCTATCGCGTGGCCTTCGTGCCATTCAAGGATGGCAAGCCGGCAGGCATGGCGCGTGACGTCCTCACCGGTTTTCTCGGCGAGGACGGCAACGCCTATGGCCGCCCGGTCGGTGTCGCCATCGACAAACAAGGCGGCCTGCTGGTAGCCGACGATGTCGGCAACGCCATCTGGCGGCTATCGAAGTAACCGGCGAAGAGCGCTCCTATGGCAGCGTGAAAGCGATCAGGCTGTCACCCACCGGCGGGCTGTGCACGAAGGCGCCGCCCGTCGCCACCACGGCGATATACTCTTTGCCGTCGGCACCCTGGTACGCCACCGGCGAAGCATGGGCCGAGGCTTCCATCTTGTAAGTCCAGATTTCCTTGCCCGTTCTGGTCTCGAAGGCGCGGAAGCGGCTGTCATCGGTAGCGCCGATAAAAATCAGCCCGCTGGCCGTGGTGAGCGGCGCGCCCAGGTTGGGACGCCCCGTATCGCGCTTGCCTTCCGGCATGATGTCGCTGACACCCAGATTGACGCGCCAGGCAACCTTGCCGGTATTGACGTTGACGGCCCACAGATCACCCCAGGGCGGGTTCTGGCAGGGGTAATAGCCATGCCCGGGGATTTCCTGATCGAAGAAACTGTCGGGGATATTGGCGGACGCCCAATAGCCCCCCTTCTTTTTCTCCAGCTTTTCGATCGAACCCAGTTCCTGGGTGTTGACGATGAAATAGCCGAGCTTGGGATCAAAGGCGCCGCCGCCCCATTCCGGACCGCCGCCCGAACCGGGGAAGCGTGCGTTCTGGGAATCGCTGGTAATGGGCGAGAAGGGCAGGCTGTCATGCAGCTTATTGGTCTTGATCAGGTTCTTGCAGAAGCTTTCCAGCTCCGGGGTGATGTTGGTCACGTCGGTGGCGGCGGTGAAGCTCTGCTTGGCCAGCGGCGGCGGGGTCACCGGCACGGGCTGGGTCGGCCAGGTCTCTTCATCCTCGACATTGCTCTTGGGTACCGGAACTTCCTTGACGTCATAAAGCGGCTTGCCTGTCAGGCGGTCCAGGATGAAGAGGTAACCCGACTTGTTCATTGCCGCCACGGCGGGAATGGTTTTGCCATTGCGCTTCACGTCGAACAGCATGGGCGGCGTGGGCTGGTCCCAATCCCACACTTCGTGGTGCAAGAGCTGGAAGTGCCACAGCCGTTTGCCGGTATTGGCGTCCACAGCCACCAGTGAGTTGCCGAAAAGATTCATGCCATGGCGGTCGCCGCCCCAGCGGTCCGGGCCCGGCCCGGTGAAGGGCAAAAAGGCGATGCCGCGCTTGTCGTCCACTGTGATCATGTTCCAGATATTGGTGCCGGCGCGATCCTTGCGGCTGCCGGGCGCCCAGGTGTCGGCGCCGAACTCCCCGTCCTGCGGCACGCCATGAAAGGTCCAGACCAGCTTGCCGGTGCGCACGTCCCAGGCGCGTTCGTCGCCCGAGATGCTGCGCGACTCTTCAGGACCGGAGCCGCCGGTCAGCACCAGATTCTTGTAGATGCCCGGCGGCGAGGTCAGGGCGTAATTCTTGTCATAGCCGCGCATGATGTCGGGCGTCTTCAGGTTGACCACGCCATGCTCGCCGAACCGTTCCGCCGGCTTGCCGGTCTTGACGTCAATAGCCATCATCTTGCCGTCGTTGGTGCCGAAGATCAGTTCGGGTGCGTAGTCGCCCTCGCCCGGCCAATAGGCCATGCCGCGCGGCGCCGGCCGCTGGTTGCCCGGCATTTTGTAGACCCAGAGCTCCCTGCCGGTGGTGGCGTCCAGCGCCACGATGCGGCCATAAGGCGAACCCAGATACATGATGTTGCCCACCACCAAAGGCGTGGTCTCGGTGGTGGCGATGCGCGTCGCGTCCGCCGGCTTCATGTGATAGGTCCAGGCCACTTTCAGCGAATTCACATTGGCGGGCGTGATCTGGGTCAGCGGCGAATAGCGCTGGGCGCCGCGGTCACCGCCGTAATTTTGCCAGTCGGTCGCGGCCTGGGCCAGACCTGCGCCGCCCAGCAAGGCGGCCGCCATCACACAGATACGCTTATTCGATCGCGACATGTTGCTCCCCAAACCGGCGCCAGCGCCTTTTCAAAGCAGATTTGCAGGACCGCACTTCCATTGCAAGGCTAGGGCAAGGCAAACGCCGTGACGTCGTCGGCGCCGGCATTTTCGCCCCAGAAGCCGCCCGTAGTGACAGCCGCGACATACTGTTTGCCGTGGCGGCCCTGGTAGGTCAGGGGCGTGCCATAGAGCGAGGCCGACAGGCGGAAGGTCCACAATTCCTTGCCGGTCCTGGTGTCAAAGGCGCGCAGCCGCTTGTCGTCGGTCGAGCCGATAAAAACCAGCCCGCCCCCGGTGGCGATGGGACCGCCGACATTGGGCCGCCCGGTATTGGGATCCGCCAACCCATCGGTGACGCCCAGCACACTGCGCCAAGCGATGGCGCCGGTGTTCACAGAACCACTGATAGCCATACTTCATGTCATAGCTGCCGTCGGGCTTGCGCACCATCATCTGCTGCGAGCCGATCTCGCTGGCATTGACGATGTAATAGCCGCTCTTCGGATCAAAGGCGGCATGGCTCCAGTCGATGCCGCCCCAGTTGCCGGGAAAGCGCGCCACGGCATGGTCGACCCGCGGCGGCTGGAAGTAGCCGGCGCCGATGACCTTCTGTTCCTGGACCAGCTTGTCGCAGCCGTCCTTTTGCTGCGGTGTCAGATTGGCCAGTTCGGACATGTTGAAGGATGTGCGCCCCAGCGGCGGGGTGATTGACGCCGGCTGGCTCGGCGAGACTTTCTCGCCCACCATGTCGGTGTCGGTGGGGACCGGCATTTTCTTGATGTCATAGATCGGCTTGCCGGTGACACGGTCCAGCAGAAAGAGCAAGCTGGCCTTGCTCATCACCGCAATGGCCGGAATGGTCCGGCCATCTTTCTTCACCTCCACCAGGGTGGTCAGCGGCAGGTCATAGTCCCACAGGTCGTGATGCACGGCCTGGAAGTGCCAGAGATATTTTCCCGTCGCGGCATTCACCGCCACCAGCGAATTGGAGAATAGCGACTCGCCTTTGCGGTCATTGCCCGATTGGTCGAAGGTGGGCGCGCCGAACGGCAGATAGGCGATGCCGCGCTGCGCGTCCAAGGTCAGCCCGACCCAGACATTGACGCCGGAACGCTTGACCCAGCTTTCACCTTCCCAGCTATCGTGGAATTTCTCGCCCGGCTGCGGCACACCATTGAAGTGCCAGACCTCCCGGCCGCTATGCACATCGAAAGCGCGTACCTGACCGGAAGCGCCTTGCTGTGGCGTTTCCTGGTTGCGCGAGCCGGTGATGATCAGATCCTTGTAGATCACCGGCGCGGAAGTGATGCCTAGAGCGGCCTGTGGGAAACCCTGCATTACTGCGTCGCTATGCAGGTTCACCACGCCATCCTTGCCGAAGCCTTTCACCGGCGCGCCGTTTTCGGCGTGCAGCGCGATCAGCAACCCGCCGCGGGTGCCGAACACGATCTGCGGTCTTGCTCCGGGCCAGTAGGAAACGCCCCGCGTCGCCGGCTGGTCGCCGCCCGGCACTTCATAGGCCCAGCGCTGCTTGCCGGTTTCGGCATCCAGCGCCACCACCCGGCCATAGGGGGTGGAGATAAACATAGCGCCTCCCACCACCAGCGGGGTGTTCTCCGAGGCCGCAAAGCCGCGGGCCTCCCGGCCCGGCGGGCGCATGTGATAGGTCCAGGCCGGCTTAAGGCCTGCCACATTGGCAGGGGTGATCTGAGCGAGCGGCGAATAGCGGCTATCGCCATAGTCATGGCCATAGGTGGGCCATTCCTCCAGCGCCAAGGCGGGGCCGACGGCCAAGCCCAGAACAAACACGGCAAGTCTGATCATGTCCCCACCCTTTCTCTTTGCGTACCGGCAGTGACCGGGCAGAGCAAAGGCAAAATCTCACTCTTTGAGAGGTGACGAGACGTCATCTTTTGGTTATACCCTGAGACAGACAATCATTTGCCGGCATCGCCCGTGGCCAAGACCGCGGCAAGCGGCAAAGAGGAAAACGCGGGCGGTGCGTCACATTCGGTGTGACGCGCCAATCGGGGGCAATGGTCGTGGCGACACCAAAGAATTATTCGGTGATGAAGGCTTTCGCCATCCTGAAGGCCTTTCAGGATCCCGCCGAATGGGTGACGAGTTCCGAGCTCAGCCGTCGCGCCAACCTCCCCGAGGCGTCCGGTTATCGCCTGATCCAGACCTTGCAAGACATCGGCGCGCTGGTGCGCGGTCCGCGCGGCCGCCACCGGCCGGGCCTGCTGCTGTCGCTGTCGCACAATGTCACCATCAACGATCTCCTGCGCGATGCCGGACAGAGTTTGATGAGCGAGCTGGCGAAACGCCTGCACCTCACGGTTCATCTGGGTGTGCTGGAACAGGGGATGGTGACCTATGTCGCCAAGGTTTCCGTGCCGGGCGCTTTCCCCGTCCACACCCGGGTCGGCGCCCAGCTGGAAGCCTATTGTTCGGGACTGGGCAAGGTGCTGCTGGCTGCGTTGCCCGAACAGGAAGTGGACAGTTTTGTGATGGACGGCGAGCTGATCGCACTGACGCCTCATACCATCACCACCAAGTCCGGCCTGCGCGCGGAATTGAAAAGGGTGCGCGAGCATGGCTATGCCCTGGATGACCGCGAGCATCAGGCCAACATGCGCTGTATCGCCGCGCCGGTGCTGGATCGGGAAGGACGCGCCGTGGCCGCCCTGTCGGCCACCGATGATGCGGCGCGCATGACGGCGCCACGGCAGTTGGAGATACGCGATGCCTTGTATGAGTCGGCCGCCGTCTTGCGGCAAAAGCTGTATCCCGCCTCTCAGCCGCTACCTTATCGCCGGCCCGTTGCCGTCGAATACACCGTTAGACCATCCGCACCGACACCCGGCCGAGTGCGCCCAGATCGCCTTCGATAAGGTCGCCCACCGCGATGGCCAGCGGCTTGACGCAGGTCCCGGTGGTGACCACCTGCCCCGCCTTCAAAATCATGCCATGGCGCGACAACTCATTGGCCAGCCAGGTCAGGGCAATGCGCGGATCGCCCAGCACATCGGCGCCCAGGCCCTCTTCCGCCAGCGCACCACCCCGGAACGCTTTGCCCGGATGCGCTGCCAGGTCCAGGGCGCGCCAGTCGGCATCCGTCGCCGGCCCCAAAACGAAGTGATGGGCACAGGCATTGTCGGCGACCAGTTGCGCCAGCCCCGCGGTCTCGAAATGCGCGAAGCGCGAGTCCGGCAGCTCGATGGCCGGATGCAGGGTAGCGACAGCGACCAGCACTTCGTCTTGCGTATAGTCAGCGGCGCGTGGCGGCAGATCGACGGCCATGCGGAAAGCAAACTCGAGCTCCGCCACCCGCATCAGGCTGGAGCCCAGCACGAAGTCGCCGCCATCGGCAATGACGCGCTCCGCCAGGATGCGGCCCGCCAGCGGACCGTCTACACCAATATGGCGCTGGCCATTGAGACTGGTGGCGGCAATTTTCCAGCCATAAAGTGGGGCTTGGGTAAAAGACTCCAGATGCGCCTGTACCTGATAGCCCTCCGCGCGGGTTGAGGGGCGCAGCGCCGGCGGCAGGCTTTCCAGCTGGGTGCCGTCCGCCCAATGGCGGTACAGAAGTTCACAAGCGGCGCGCATCCGGTTCATCAGGCGTAAAGGTCCTTATAGGTCTGGCGCAGCAGGTTCTTCTGCACCTTGCCCAGAGCATTGCGTGGGAACTGATCGGTGAACAGCACCGCCTTGGGCTGCTTGAATTTGGCCAGCCGATCCTTGAGCGCCGACTGGATGTCGGCCTGGGTGAGCGCCGCGTCCTTGTTCAGCACCACTACGGCGGTGACGCCTTCGCCGAAATCCTTGTGCGGCAAACCGATTACCGCGCTTTCGGTGACCCCTGGCAGCTCGTCGATCAGGCTTTCGATCTCCTTGGGATAGACATTGAAGCCGCCGCTGATGATCAAGTCCTTGGCCCGGCCCACAATATGAACATACCCGTCCTCGTCGATCATCCCCAGATCGCCGGTGATGAAGAAGCCATCGGCGCGAAATTCCGCAGCGGTCTTTTCCGGCATGCGCCAATAGCCGGCAAAGACATTGGGCCCCTTGACCTCGATCATGCCGATTTCGCCCTGCGGTAGCGGTTTGCCCTCGTCATCGGCGATACGCAAGCTCGTGCCCGGCAGCGGCAAGCCCACCGAACCGGGTTTGCGCGCGCCGTCATAGGGATTGGAGGTGTTCATGTTGGTTTCGGTCATGCCATAGCGTTCCAGAATCGCCTGGCCGGTGCGGGCGGACCATTCCCGGTGGGTTTCCGCCAGAAGCGGTGCGGAGCCGGACACAAACAATCGCATATGCCCCGCCCTCTCGTGGTTCAGCCGCGGATCCTGCAGCAGCCGCACATAGAAGGTCGGCACTCCCATCATGACCGTGGCGGCAGGCAGGCTGCGGAAGATTTCCTCGATGTCGAATTTGGGCAGCAGGATGATGGAGGCCCGCGCCGCCAGGCAGATGTTGGTGGCCACAAACAGGCCGTGGATATGGAAGATCGGCAGGGCGTGCAGCAGCACATCGTCATGGGTAAAACGCCAGGCCTGGCGCAGCACGTCGGCATTGGACCACAGATTGCCGTGAGTCAGCATGGCGCCTTTGGAAACCCCGGTGGTGCCGGAGGTATAAAGTATGCTGGCCAGGTCATCCTCGCCCAGCACCGCATCGGCAAAATCCGGCGACTGGCCCGCGGCTTCGGCCAACAGGCTGCCACTCGCCCCGTCATCGCCCAGGGTCAGCACGGTGCCCTGGAAAATCCCGTTCAGCATATTCCAATCGCGCGGGGCACAGACAAAGATAGCCGGCTCGGCATCGCCGATGAAATAGCTGAGCTCGCTGGCGGTATAGCCGGTGTTGAGCGGCAGATAGACCAGGCCCGCCCGCAGGCAGGCCAAATAGAGGAAAATATTTTCCGCGCTTTTCTCCACCTGCACCGCCACGCGGTCACCCTTTTTGGCGCCATGCGCCGTCAGCACATGGGCAAAGCGGCCGGCTTGATCGAAAGCCTGCGCGAATGTGACAGGTGCCCGTCCCGGCGGCGCCAGGAAAACCCTGTTGCGGTGCAAGGCGGGAGACGAAAAGCGGGTGAACAGATTGTCTGTCATGTTGCCTGTGATGGGCGGCTACTCCAGCGTTTCTCCAATGCTACAGACCGGGGCTGAACAGAACAATCCGGTCATACCAGTCGCTAGCGCGGCAGTACAAAGCGGATATGCGTGCTGGTCAGGAGATGGGATTGTCCCTTCCAGACAAATTCTCCCGGCAGCGCGGGAGGACGATCGATCTCCGCCGTCAGGCTTTCGCCCTTGATGGTATAGTGAACAGAGACTTTGCCTTTCGGCGTCGCCGCTGCCGCATCCAATGAGGTGAGATCACCCAGGTTCGGCGCGACCCGCAGCCGGGCATAGCCGGGCGCGGCGGGGCGGATACCGGCTACCAGACCCAACAGGTCGGCGGTGGGATGGGCGCTCCAGGCATGGGTGTCGGAGCGGGTTTCGCCGCGCGACTCCGGCCAGGTGGTGTAATGCAGCGCCAGGAGATCGCGCCAGGTCTGCAGCAAGGCGGGATAGCGGTCGGCGTGGCCCGCATGTTCAAAGGCCCGTACCAGGTACCAGGCGAAATAATAGGTGGCAGTATAAAGGTCATCCGGCGCGTCGATGCCGTGACCGGGTACCGTGATGCGATCCAGAATCGCGGTCGCCTCTTCCGGCGTGGCAACATCATACAGCACAGCCAAAATGTTCATGTGCTGGCTGAGGGGCTTAAGATCCGAAGTGTCGGCGAACAAACCGCGGGCTTTGTCCCAGCAATGGGCGCGAATCGCGGCGCGTGCTTCATCGGCGCGGGCGGTGTCCGCCGTCGCCTCACCCCTGTCGCCATAGGCCGCCTCCAGCGCCGCACCCTGGCGCAACGCGCCCAGCCAGGACACGGTCATCAGGCAACTGCCGCCATCGGCGCCATAGGCGGGGAAGGTGTCGCGGTTGTTGCCCTTGGGGCCGGCCCAGTCGATGAAATTCCATTGCGGGTTTTTGCCCAACAGCCCGTTGGCGGTGCGCCACGGCTTGAACCATTTCAGGATGGTGCGCATGCGCGGCAGGTTGCGCACAATCAATGACGTGTCGGGCTGTTCCATCGACCAGTCGCTGAGCATCCCCACCCAGGCCAGGGAGAAAGTGGCAATAACATTGTTGCTGCGGCTGGGATAGGCGCCCTGCTCCAGGCCGCCCTCGGTGTTGGACTCGGCAAAGGCCTCGATTGCCTGTCGCGCCAGGCGCGGATCGCCCGTCACCGCATAAGAGATCAGCATCTGTAGCCGCGTGTCGCCTGTATATTGCAACTGTTCCCAATAGGCGCTGTCCATATAAGTTTCATGGGCGTCGATCAGGGCGGTGCGCCAGCCCACCTGCCAGATCTTATTGAGCTGCGCGTCATTGCTGATGAAGCGCGCCACTTGCTGGAAGGGATAACCGCTCTCATGGACGTGCAGGGATTCCAGGATCAGCGGCGCCGCGCCGGTCTGAATATCCAATTCGGCATAACGCCAGGTCCGCCACCAGAGCGGCATGAAGCTGCGGCGCGCGCCGTCCGGCATAAAAGTGTCGAAGATGCCCAGGGCCTGGCGGCCCTCCACCAGGTCTCGGTCGGCTTTCTTCAGCTCAGTGTCATACAGTGCTTCGGAATAAGTCAGCTTGATGGTCGCACCTGCGCCGCCCGACACGGTCAGCTCGGGATAGCCGGAAATCATCGCCTCCCGCCGCAGCAGGATGTGAGCATGGGTGTTCGCGGGCACGGTCAGCGTGTGCTTCGGAAAATCGCCGGCCAGATCGCTCCTCACCACCACACCCGGCGCGGCCGGCACAAAGCTCTGCTGCGGCAGGGGATCAGCAACCAAGGTGCGGTTGGCGGCCTCAGGCACGGGCACCGCGTCCACCCAACCGCTGCCCTCGACTGCACCGGTCCAGTTCCAGTCGGCCTTGGCGGCATCGATCACTTCGGGCGCGCTGGCAACATAATAACGTCCGCGCGGCACCTGGGCGCGGCCATTGGCAGCGGAATGGCCGGCATCGATCTTCACTCGCCAGCCGCCATCACCGGTTGCGACGCCTTTGCCCATCAGACGAAAGCCGAGCCCGGCACTCTGCTGGGCGATAGGCGCGATCTGCGGCGGCAGGGCCCCCGCGGCAGGCGGCGGCCCGTTGGTTGCCCGGCGCACAAAATCCCACACCGCCGCCGCCACCACATTGCGGCCGGGCTTCAGGTACGGCGCCAGGTCAATGCTTTCCGTGCGCCAATGCGCCAAGGTGCCGGTGGACGGCCCGGTGGCGATGTGGCGGCCATTGACGAACAGGATGAAGCGATTGTCGGCCGTCACCGTGACCGGCAAGGCCTTGGGCACCTTGGCCAGGTCCAGCACGCGGCGGAAGTGCAGCACAATGGGCCCTGACACCGCGGCCGCGCCAGGATGGCTGATCCATCCCTCAGCCGGCGCGGCCAGCGCCGGCGCGCAATATAGCAGCGCGGCCAGGATGACCCAGCGCATCATTGCGGCGTCAGCAGAATGGTTTTTTCCGCCACCGATTCCACTTTCGGGCGCGAGAAGAAAACCGGGAAATATTTCCCGCGTGCCCATAGCTCATACAAGTCTCGGTAATGCGGACCATTGACATTGCCCGACTGGCCCGGATTGTTCTGGCCCACCGAAGCATCCCAGTCATAGGTATCCGAGACGATCTTGAAAGAGGCGCCCGCGCCCTGATTGTCGGTGCCGCCGGTGGCGGTAATGGTATAGGCGTCGCCGCCGCGCGGAAAATGTCCGACATCGAATTTGTCCGCAAGATCGGGGCGAAGCGCCGCTGCCATGGGATGAATGATGCGGGCATAGTGATAAGCGCCCAGGGCCCATTTCTCCATGTCGGTCCCCAGCCGCGTACTCAGCTCGGCGCAGGCCTGTTCCAGGCTTTTCACCAGCACCGCGTTGCGGCCCGTCACGGGATCGGGGCCGAAACTGCCGTCCGGCGCCGCCAGGCTGGCGACAATGCGGGTCATGGGCGGGGTAAGTGTGCCGCGCGCCGCGGCCGGCACGATGGTGTTTTTCACATTTTCCATCAGGTGGCGCTGGAACATTTCATAAATGCCGGCCTCGACAGAATCCTTGTCCAGCACAAAGTCCCAATGCAGCAGCCGGGCCGCCGCCTTGTGCGCCACAAGATCGGTGATGGGGATGTCGCGCAGCAAGGGCACGATGCTGCGCGCCGGAATGGAGAGATTGTAATTCTGCAGATTGGTCATGTCGGCGACCGAGAATTTCTTCGCTCCCCCCAACGATTCCGCCACGGCACGGCCGCGATAGGGATCGGCCCAGACATAATGGACGGCCTCCATATGCGCATAACCCTGCGGCACCTGATAGTCGTTGGAGGTGTTGTAGAACCCCTTGTCCGGGTTCAGCACATGCGGCATCTCCTTGATGGGCAGAAAGCCGTTCCATTCATAGCGGCCATCGCCCGGCACAGGCACCAAACCGCTGAAATTCATCCGCCGCGGCGCGATGGTGGCCGCATTGTAGCCGATTTCGCCGCTCCGATCGCCCCACAGCATGTTGAGCGCCGGGGTACGGGCATAGCTGATGGCATCGTCGAACTGGCTCCAGTTCTGCGCCTGGTCCACCCGCAAGCTGGCGAGGTACGGCGCCCCACCCGGCTCCAGCCAGGCAGCACGCGCCGCATAGGCTTTGTGATGCACCTTATCCTCGAACAGCACCGGGCCATGGCGGGTGAACTTTAGATCCACGTCTTCGGCTGCCCGGCCTTTTACCGGAACCGATTCATGCACCACTTTCATGGTCTCACAGCCATTGCCGTATTTGTATTGCAGCGGATTGGCCGGGTTGATGTCATAGACATAAAGGTCTTCGGTGTCGGCGCCGTAAATGGTGTAGGCCCAGCCGCCATCGTCGTTATGACCGTAAGACACGCCGGGAATGGCGGGCTCGCCGGCGCCGATCACGTTCCAACCCGGCGCGTTGAGATGCACCCAATAGCGCAGGGAGGGAATCTCCTGCACCCGGTGGGGATCGCCCACCACCATCGGCAAGCCGCTTTCGGTCAGCCGCCCGCTCACCACCCAGTTGTTGCTGCCCATGTCGGCGCGCCGGTCGGCCAGCTCGGCTTGCGACGGCGCCAGGCCGGCGACATGAACCGCTTTGTTCGACGCCACCTTG
>JAEKMB010000166.1 GCA_019508105.1 Alphaproteobacteria bacterium | reverse complement strand
TGGGTCCCCTTGGCGGCTTCCTCCACGTTCCGGGCGATTTCCCGGGTGGCCGCGCCTTGCTGCTCGACGGCAGTGGAGATAGTCGCCGAAATCTGATCGATTTCGGCAATGGTCTTGCTGATCGAGGCGATGGCGATAACGGCATCCTGGGTGGCGTCCTGAACTCCGGCGATCTGGGTCCGGATATCGTCGGTCGCTCTGGCGGTCTGGGTGGCGAGGTTTTTCACTTCCGCGGCAACAACGGCAAAGCCCTTACCCGCCTCGCCGGCCCGCGCCGCCTCGATGGTGGCGTTGAGCGCCAACAGGTTGGTCTGGTCGGCGATTTCGTTGATCAGGGACACAATCTCGCCGATCTTCTGCGAGGCGCCGGCCAGGCCCTGCACCATGTCATTGGCTTTGGCAGATTCGGTCACCGCCTGGGCGGCGATGCGGCTGGAATGACTGACCTGGCGGCTGATTTCTGAAATGGAAGTCGAGAGTTCCTCGGTTGCCGACGCCACGGTCTGTACATTGGCCGAACTTTCCTCGGATGCCGCGGCCACAGCGCTGGCCTGCTTGGTGGTTTCCTCGGCGGTGGTGCGCATGGAATGGGCGGAGGTTTCCATTCGGGTCGCCTGCGAGGCAACCGCTTCGACCACAGTACCGACCCGGTTTTCGAAATCCCGCGTCAGCTCGGCCATCTTGATGTTGCGCGTCTGGACATGATGTTCCGCCTCTTCGCGTTCCTTGCGCAGGCGGTCACCTTCGACCATGCTGTCCTTGAAGACCCGCACGGCATTCGCCATCAGGCCGATTTCGTCCGTGCGATCCGCGCCGCCTACAATGGCGCTCCAGTCAGCTTTCGCCAGCTGGGCCATGATGACAATCAATTTCTCAAGCGGTGAAAACAATACCCTTCTGGAGAAGATCGGAACAAATATCGTAATCAGAATCGTGAAAAATGCCCCGATCAGCGCCTGGATCAGCGCCGAGGCAGCCACGGCCGCCTGCTGTTCCCTGAGCTTTCCCGCAAAATTTCCGACCTTGTCACTGACCGCACTTTGCATTTCCTCCAGAACGCCAAATGCCTTTTCAAAATCAGGCATGAGGGCATCGGTTTTGCTGGTGCCGTTTTTGACATCCTGGACGGCGGCCTCAATGAAATGCGCCGCCTGATCGTTGTAAGCCTTCAAGGAAGGTTCCTCATCCTGAAAAAGCTTGTGTATGTCTTGCGGCAAGTCCAGCGCCAGGTTTTTGCGCAGATTTTCCATGAACCGAGCGCCGTGGTCGGCGGCGTCCGATTTCGCCTCCTCGACCATCTTCTCATTTCGGGTCTTGAGGCCGAGCGTCGCTTTCAGAACATCCGCGCGAATGGCGTCGTGCATCATGTCGCCGTCGAGGTGCTGGCGCAGCAGGAGACTCGCTGTTTGGGCTTGTGTTGCCAGGACTGTCATCGTTTTCAGGATGAAATAATTTTCAAGCGCAGCAAGCGCGATAACGCACACGGCAATGACACTAACGACAGTGATCTTGGTCTTGATGGACAGGGCTTTCATGGAACTGTTTTCCTATTGAGCTGGGACGTCACCAGGTCGCGATGAAGCGGCTGCCCAACACAAGGGCGTCCCGAAGGGCGGGATCGCCGCTCGGGGAAATCACATATTGAACATCCGGCTGGACGCTCAAATGGCTGTTGACGTTGAAGCCGTAGGTCGCTTCTAAAGTGGTCTCGGCCTCACCGATGGCGCCGCCATTGATGAGCGCTGCCTGCCGCGCCGGCATGCCGAAACCTACGCGCGAGAAGGCGAAGCCGGCCTGGTCAGCCAGGCGTCCGAACGGTCCGGTATAGGTAAGCCCGCCGCTCATCGCCAAACCGACCGGGTTGATACGCCTGTCGGCGAAACCTGCGCGCAGCCAGCCGGACAGGCCCGTCTTTTCGCCTTCAGGGGCGGCCCAGAGCAGCCCGTCGGCAATGGCGTAGAAACCGGAATTGCCTCTCAGGCGGCCACGCGACGGATCGATGGCATCGAAGGCTTCGGTATAGCGCCAAGTACCGGCGCCGATGACAAAATCGGGCGTGAGGTGGTTGCGCGCTTCCATGACCACTAACGCGCCGTCACTGCCGGTGGTCGAAAAGCTGGTGCGGCCTGGATGCGAAGGATCGCCCGGGCTACCTTCAAACAAACCGGCCTTAAGCTGCCAGTGACCGCCAGGCAGCCACCAGCCCACCAGGCCTAGGCCGGTATTGGGAAAAATCGATGGTCCGCTGCGGCCCGATTGCGAAAAGTCGGGACCGATGCCGAATGCGCTGTTGAGAAACAGGGCGCCGGTAGACTGCACGTCGAATTCGGTGTTGAGGTCGATGATGCTGGGCATCGCCCACCAGCACGCCGCTGAAATTGGTGGCATCGGTGAACTGCACATCGGCAAAGGCGGACCAGCCACTTGTGTCATCGCTGGTATAACTGGCCGTGATGTCGGTCTTGTTCAGAATGCGCGTGCCGCGCTGGAGACCGCCCTGCACATTGCCTAGAACATCAGTGATATTGGTGGCGCCAACTGCCGGCAACCGGATATCGGCCCATGCGGCAAGGCCATTCGCTGTCAGCGCGGCCGCATATACCGCCAGCAGCAAGATCTTGCGCGGCAGGGATTGAAATGAAACGAACACGTTTGTCCTCCCAAAGCCGCAGACAGATGCCTGTGGCCATCGGAGGAAAGCTGACAGCGCCCGTTAACCGTGGTGTTGCCGGCCCATTTCGCTTTGTATCGGTTCGTATCGAAGGGGGGATGCGCCGGTTACGACGCGATGCGGCCCTGCCAGGAGAGGCGGCAACCGGCCGAAACCGGTGCGGCCTTCGTCTGGGCATCCGGCGCCGAAACGCCGTCCTGACGGATGATGCGGTCGCGGCCATTGGCGCACCAGGCATAGAACTGATGCTTGCCCGCGGCATAGAAATCAGCGCGGCGGCTGGAGGTGAAGTCAGATGTCACGGCCATTGCCGAAGACGACAGGAGCGCGGGGGAAAGCATGAGAATGATAGCTGTTTTCATGTCGTGATCCTGTCACGGATCAAGGCGGCTGCCTAGCGACGCCACTGCAAAAGTGAACCCTTGGTTAATTTTGCAAGGCCGCCCGCGGTCAGTGACGGGTTACCCGGGCGGAGAAAATATAGCCCCCGTTTCGCACGGTGCGAATAATGGCGGGATTGCGGGGGTCATCCAGCAGCTTGCGCCGCAGCCGGCCGACACAGACATCAATACTGCGGTCAAAGGCCGGCGAATTGTTGCCGTAACATACATCCATCAGCTGGTCGCGCGTCAGTACCCGGTTGGCACGGGTCACCATGGCTTCAAGCAGGCGGAATTCGCCGCTGGTCAGGCAGACCGGCTCGCCGTTGCCGTGATGCAGCAACTGAGCTGTGGCATCCAGCTTCCAGTCGCCAAATTCATAAAGAAGATGCGGCTCGGCTGCCGGGCCGGGATTGGCGCCCTGATAGCGGCCCCGCCGCAGCACGGTGCGTACCCGGGCGAGGATCTCGCGAGGCTCGAAAGGCTTGGTAATATAGTCATCGGCGCCGATTTCCAGCCCCACTACCCGGTCGGCCAAGTCGCCACGCCCACTGACGATGATAATGGCGACATCGGAATTGCGCCGGATTTTCTGGGTAATGGTGAGCCCGTCCACGTCCGGCAGGCCGATATCCAGAATGACCAGGTCGATA
>JAEKMB010000103.1 GCA_019508105.1 Alphaproteobacteria bacterium | reverse complement strand
GGCGGCGAGCGCTCCCTTGGCGACCAGCGCGGCGACCGGCTCCTGCGAACGGTTCCACACCGTCACCTGATGGCCTGCCTTGAGCAGGTTCGCCGCCACATGATGGCCCATGCGGCCCAGGCCGATAAATCCGATTTTCATCACCCGTCATCCTTCATTGATGCTGCGGTAGCGGCAAAGCCTTCAAAGCTTGCACCGGTCACGCCGCCGAATCATCTTCCGGTTGCAGGCCTCCGCGTCGCCAAGCGCCCACAATCTGTGATTGTGCTTCCCAGCGGTGGGCGCCAAATCGTTAACGCGCTGTTTACCCCCGTCACCATAGTGTTACCACGTTCGTCAATCGTTCTTCTGGACTCCACCACTGGGGTTCCAATTCGTTAACGATACTAGCCAAGCCCCTCAAATCTCTGGGTTTTTGGTTTGACGGGACATTCTGTCCCATGCTATCCCATACCGTCCCAAAGGGCCGTCGTGGCCCGCCTGGCGCGCAAGGCCCATCCGGCCCTGCGGAAGGCACTCCGGGGCAGGGGGTATCAGGCGCGATGACCGGGTTGGTCCAGCCGTTCATTTCGACGGTGGCAGGCTCGCTCGACAGCAAGGGGCGGGTTTGCATCCCCGCGACCTATCGCCATCTGTTGTCCGCGCAGAATACCAGCGGGGTTTACATCTGCCCCAGCTTCATCGATCCGGCGCTGGATGCCTTCGGCCAGGAATTGCTCGACCGCATCAATGCACGGCTGGCAAACCAGGATCCGTTTTTCTCCGCCAGCTTTGACGACGAAGCCACCGCCTTGATCGCGCGCACCCAGGCGCTGCCGATTGACGAGAATGGCCGGGTGCGCATTCCCGATGCGATGATCGAACATGCCGGCCTGAAGGACCGCATCGTCTTTGTCGGCAAGGCGCAGAAGTTCCAGGTATGGGATGCTGACCGTTACGCGCCGATCGAAGCCGAAGCCCTGGCGCGGGTGAAGGCGAAGATGGAACGTGCCCGCAACGGGGATGCGTCATGAGCGGACATCTTCCCGTGATGCTGAAGGAAGTGCTGGAAATGCTGGCGCCCCGCGACGGCGCCCAGTATGTCGATGGCACTTTAGGCGGCGGCGGTTATGCCAGCGCCATCCTGGAAGCGGCCGATTGCACAGTGCTGGGGATCGACCGCGATCCCGACGCCATCGCCCGCGGCCAGAAGCTGGTGGAACGCTTCGCCGGCCGCCTCACTTTGGTGCAGGGCGAGTTCTCCCACATGGACCAGTTCACTAAGCACAGCGACGGCGTGGTGCTCGACCTCGGCGTGTCGTCCTTCCAGTTCGACCAGCCGGCGCGCGGCTTCTCCTTCCGCGAGGATGGCCCGCTGGACATGCGCATGAGCCTTTCGGGGGAAAGCGCCGCCGATTTCGTCAACACCACCGATGAACGCACCCTCAGCCTGACCATCGCGCGCTATGGCGAGGAAAAGAATGCCCGCCGCATCGCCCGCGCCATCATCGCCGCCCGTCCCGTCACCGGCACGGCGCAGCTCGCCGCCATCGTTTCGCAAGCGCAAGGGCCGGCCGCGCTGCGCCATGCCATCCATCCCGCCACCCGCACCTTCCAGGCGCTGCGCATCCATGTGAATGACGAACTGGGCGAGCTGGAACGCGGGCTGGATGCGGCACTGAACATCCTCAATCCCCACGGCCGGCTGGTGGTGGTGTCGTTCCACAGCCTGGAAGACCGCATGGTCAAGCGCTTTCTCAGCGAGCGTTCCACTTCGGCGCCTCGCGCCTCGCGCCATGCGCCGGCTTCTACGCCATCCCGCAGTCCGGCGTTCCAGCTTCTCACCACCCGTCCCCGCACCCCATCGGCGGAAGAACTCAGCAGCAACCCCAGGTCCCGGTCCGCCAAGCTGCGCGCCGGACTGAAACTGGCAGCATAGGAGAGCAACATGGTTCGCATTTTGAACTTCATCTGCGTGGCGTTGATGGGTTTCTCGATCCTGGCGCTGTACCACGTCTCGGAAAAGACCCGCGTCGCTCACATGGAGCTGAACCAGGTCAAACACCAGATCGTCAAGGAACGCAGCGCCATCGGCGTGTTGGAAACCGAATGGCAGCATGTCGCGTCCCCTGACCGCATCCAGCAACTGGCCAGTGCGCGGCTGGGCATGGCCGACAGCGCCTCGGTGCAGCTCAGCTCCTTCGACCAGATTCCGCGCCGCGGCGCTGAGCCTGCACCGCTGAACAACAGCCCGGTCCACAATGCCAGCGCCCAGCTTCCGGCTGCGCCGCCGGCGCCCGTCCCCAATATGTGAGGATATGAGCGAGACCATCCATCAACGGCGCATCATTATCGGAGCGGTCCTGTGTGTTGCCGCTTTCGCGCTGGTGGGAATCCGTCTCGTCCATGTCACCCTGCTCAAATCCTGGGAAAGCGGCCGCGCCGCGACCATCGTCGCCGCGCGCGCCGACCTGGTGGACCGCAACGGCCAGCTCCTGGCGCGCGACCTGCCAGTCAAGGATCTCTATGCCCGCCCCGCCGTGTTCTGGGACAAGCGCGAAGCGGCGCGCGACCTGGCGGCGGCCACCGGCAGCGATGAGCGCCGCCTGCTGAGCGGCTTCAACAACGCCAAACATCCCTATGTGCTGGTCGCCCGCCAGATCACCCCCACCACCGAAGCCAGGGTGATGCATCTTGGCCTGCCGGGGCTGGAGTTCGAGCCCGGCGGCAAACGCTACTATCCGGACGGCCGCAACGCCGCCCAGTTGCTGGGTGTCACCGATCCCGACAATAACGGCGTGTCGGGCCTGGAGCTGGGCTTGCAGGACCAGATCCGCGCCAGCGCCGGCGGCAGGGTCGCCACCTCCATCGACATGCGGGTGCAGTATATCCTGGCGCACGAGATAGAGCAGGCGCGCCAGACTTTCAGCGCCCATGCCGCCGGCGGCATCGTGATGGATGTCAAGACCGGGGAAGTGCTGGGCATGGTGTCGCTGCCCGATTTCGATCCCAACCAGCGCAAGCTGGGCGGCGGCGATTCCACCCGCAATATCATGGCCCAGGATGTTTATGAGCTGGGGTCGGTGTTCAAGATCTTTTCCTTCACCCTGGCCTTTGAGGATCACACCCTCAAAAGCCTGGATGAAACTTTTGCCATCGGCCAGGGTTACAAAATCGGCAAATACACCATCCACGAAGCCGAACACATGCCCGCAACGCTGCAGGCGCGCGATATCCTGGCGCAATCTTCCAATATCGGCACCAGCCAGATCGCGCTGCGCTCGGGCGGCGCCCGCCAGCGCGAATTTCTTTCCAATCTCGGCCTGCTCAGCCCGGTCAAGACCATGCTGCCGGAAACGGCACGTCCCCTGTTTCCCGGCGCCAACTGGGGCATGATCGAAACCGCCACCGTCAGCTTCGGCCATGGCATCTCGGTGGCGCCCGTAACATTAAAAAAAACAGCCGCTAGCGTGGTCAATGGCGGCCGTCAGATTACGCCCACCTTCATCCGCCAGGCGCCCGGCACCGACAATCGCGGCCGCCAGCTGATCAAGCCACAAACCAGCCAGCAGATGCGCGACCTGCTGCGCTATGTCGTCACCAACGGCACCGGCCGCAAGGCCGACATTCCGGGCTATGAGGTGGGCGGCAAGACCGGCTCGGCCCAGGTGCCCGGCCCGCATGGCCATTACCTCCCCCACGCCCTGCGTACCTCTTTCTTTGCGGCCTTTCCGGTGCACGATCCCCGCTATGTTGTGTTCGTGCTGATGGACCAGCCGCATGGCACCAAGGAAACCGGCGGTTTCGCGCTGGCCGCCTATACCGCGGTGCCGGCGGCGGCCCATGTCATTGCCCGCATCGCGCCGCTTCTGGGCGTGCCCAATGTCGCCGCGCCCACCGAACTGGCCTCGCAATGACGCCACAATCGGGTTCGACAATGGCGGGCATGAAAGGCTTTACAGGCCTGACCAGTGACAGCCGCAAAGTGAAGCCGGGTTATCTGTTCGCCGCCCTGGCGGGAACCAAAACCGACGGCGCCAAATTCGTGAAGGATGCGGTGGCGCGCGGTGCCGTGGCGGTGCTGGGCGCGCCTGTGATTGCCGATGAAGTGGCGGCGCTGGGCGTGCGCTTTATCCCCGACGACAACCCCCGCGCCGGCCTGGCGCGCTATGCCGCCGCCTTCTTCGCCGGCCAGCCCGACATCGTGGCGGCGGTCACCGGCACCAAGGGCAAATCCTCCATCGTCGCCTTCCTGCGCGAAATATGGACGGCGCTGGGCAGGCCCGCCGCCAGCCTGGGCACCGTGGGCGTGATCGGGCCCAAGGGGATGCTGCCCTTGTCGCACACCACCCCGGACCCGGTGGAGATTCACGAGCTCCTGGCCAAGCTGAAGGCCGATGGCGTGGAGCGGCTGGCGATCGAAGCCTCCAGTCATGGGCTCGATCAGCGCCGGCTGGATGCGGTGAGGATCAAGGGCTGCGGCTTCACCAACATCACCCGCGACCATATGGACTATCATGCGACTTTTGAGGATTACCTGGCCGCCAAGCTGCGGCTGTTCACCGAGCTGGTGGTGGATGGCGGCGTGGCGGTGGTCAATGCCGATGCCGATCACGCCGAGCATTTCATCGCAGCGGCCCGGGCCCGCGGCCTGACCCTCATCACGGTGGGCCGCAAGGGCGAAACCATCCACCTGGATCGCCGCGAAGATCAGGGCGGCACCCAGGCCTTGACCCTGCGCCATGCCGGGAAAATCCATCACCTGACATTGCCGCTGGCCGGCGAGTTCCAGACCTCCAATGCCCTGGTCGCGGCGGGCCTGGCCATCGGTCTAGGGGAAGATGCGGACAAGGTGTTCACGGTGTTGGAGCATCTGAAGGGTGCGCCGGGACGGCTGGAGAAAGTCGCCATCGCCAAATCGGGGGCACCGATCTATGTCGATTATGCCCATACCCCGGACTCGGTAGAAAAAGTGTTGGAAGCGCTGCGGCCCCACACCGCGGGCAGGCTGCATATCGTGTTCGGCTGCGGCGGGGACCGCGACAAGGGCAAGCGCCCCTTGATGGGCGCCGCCGCGGTGAAACTGGCCGATGATGTGATCATCACCGACGACAATCCCCGCAGCGAAGACCCTGCCACCATCCGCGCCGAGATCCTGGCCGCCGCCAAGGGCGCGCGCGAGATCGGCGATCGCGCCGAGGCGATCCATGCCGCGGTGGCGGCCTTGGGAACTGGCGATGTGCTGATCATTGCCGGCAAGGGTCATGAGACCGGCCAGTATATAAAGGACCAAGTGCATCCCTTCTCAGATCGCGACGAGGCGATTACCGCCGCGATTTCGCTGGGAGGGCGCAGCGCATGAGCTTGTGGAGTTCCGCCGAGGCTGAAGCCGCCACCCTGGGGAAGGCGTCGCGTGCTTTCAGCGTGGGCGGGCTTTCCATCGACACCCGGACCCTGAAAGAGGGCGACCTGTTCGTGGCCCTGAAGGGCGACAATCGCGACGGTCATGATTTTGTGCGCGCTGCGTTCGAGGCCAAGGCCGGCGCGGCGCTGGTCGCCCATGCGCCGGAGGGTGTCACCGGACCTTTGCTCACCGTCGGCCACACCCAGCGCGGGCTGGAAGATCTGGCGCGCGCCGCCCGCGCCCGCAGCAACGCCAGGATACTGGCCGTCACCGGCAGCGCAGGAAAGACCACCACCAAGGAAATATTGCGCCTGGCGTGTAATGCGCTGGGCCGAACCCATGCCAGTGCCGCCAGCCACAACAATCACTGGGGCGTGCCGCTGTCCCTGGCGGCGCTGCCGCGTGATGCCGAATACGGCGTCTTTGAAGTGGGGATGAATCATTTCGGCGAGTTGCGGAACCTGGTGAGCTTTGTGCGTCCGCATGTGGCCCTGATCACAACCATTGCTCCGGCGCATCTGGAATTCTTCGGCAATTGCGAATCCATTGCCGATGCCAAGTCGGAAATCTTTGAGGGACTGCTGCCGGGCGGCGCTGGGCTGATCCCCTCGGATTCGGTTTATGCCGAGCGCCTGAAGGCCCGTGCCAAACAGGCCCAGGTCTCGCGCGTTGTTACCTTTGGCGCGAAGGGCGACGCCAGGCTGATTTCCTTCACGCCGGATGGCGACGGCATGCGGGTCAGGTGCGATATCCTGGGAGTCATGGTGGATTGCCATGTCGGGGCGCCGGGCGAACATATCGCCCAGAATGTGGTGGGCGCGCTGGCTGCCATCGCGCTGCTGGAGGGCGACGTGCTGAACGCCGCCGCGGCGCTGAAGAATTTCACGGCTTTGAAAGGACGGGGCGCGCGCTTTGACGCAAATGGCATTTCGGTGATCGACGAAAGCTACAACGCCAATCCGGCCTCCATGGCGGCGGCGCTGGCGTTGTTGGGCGCAAGGCCCGGCCGCAAGATCGCGGTGCTGGGCGACATGCTGGAGATGGGCACGGGCGGCATGGCTCATCACGCCGGTCTGGCTGCACCGATCGAGACGAACAAAGTGGATCTGGTGTTCGCCAGCGGCGTCCAGATGAAAACCCTTTGGGACGCTTTGCCGGCTTCGCGCCGCGGCGGCTATGCCGAAAGCTCCGCGGCGCTGCTGCCGATGGTGACGGCGGCGCTCAAGCCCGGCGACACGGTCCTGGTTAAAGGCTCCAACGGCGCCCGCATGTCGGTGATCGTGGACGCCCTCAAAGACCAAAAACAAGAGAAGGGCGGCTGATGCTTTATTACTTGTCGCTTCTCACCCATACCGACCAGCTGGCCTTCTTCCGGCTGTTCAAATATCTGACCTTCCGCTCCGGCGCGGCGGTGGTGACGGCGCTGATGATCGCCTTCTTGATCAACCCCATGTTGATCCGCTGGCTGAAGATGAAGCAAGGCAAGGGTCAGCCCATCCGCGCCGAGGGACCGCAGCGCCATATCCTTGAAAAGGCCGGCACCCCAACCATGGGCGGGTTGTTGATCCTGATCCCCTGGGTCGGTTCGACGATTTTGTGGGCCAGCCCCTCCAACCGCTATGTCTGGATCGCGCTGCTGGTGACGGCCAGTTACGGTCTGCTGGGTTTCCTGGACGATTATTACAAGGTGACCAAGCGCACATCCGACGGGCTTTCCAGCCGCACGCGCCTGTTGATCGAGTTCGGCGTGGCGGCGCTGGCCACCTGGCTGATCATGGGGTCCGAGATCCCGGCCTTATCGGGCGCGCTGGCCATTCCCTTCATCAAGACCGCGTTGTTGCCGCTGGGATTGTTCTTTCTGGTGATCGGTGTCTTTGTCATCGCCGGCGCCGCCAATGCCGTGAACTTCACTGACGGGCTGGACGGGCTTGCCATCGTGCCGGTGATGATCGCTGCCGCCACCTTCACCCTGATCGTCTATCTGGTCGGCAATGAGCGCTTCGCCACCTATCTGCAGGTCCCCTATATCGAATATGCCGGCGAGCTGGCGATCTTTCTGGCGGCGCTGGTCGGTGCCGGGCTGGGATTTCTTTGGTACAACGCCCCGCCCGCCGCCATCTTCATGGGCGATACCGGCTCCTTGCCGCTGGGCGGCGCGCTGGGCGTGGTCGCTGTGGCGGTCAAGCATGAGATCGTGCTGGGCATCGTAGGCGGCCTGTTTGTGGTCGAGACCGTGTCCGTGGTGGTGCAGGTGATCTCCTTCAAGCTCACCGGCAAGCGGGTCTTCCGCATGGCCCCCATCCATCATCATTACGAACAATTGGGCTGGACCGAGCCCACCATCGTGATCCGCTTCTGGATCGTGGCGGTGGTGCTGGCGCTGCTCGGCCTTGCCACTCTGAAACTGAGATAGCGATGATCCCCAGCCGCGCCTTCGCCAACCGCACTGTCGCCATCTTCGGCCTGGCCCGCACCGGGCTGGGCGCGGTGCGTGCGTTGGTGGCCGGCGGCACGACGGTGATCGCCTGGGATGACAACAGCAATGCCCGCGACTTAGGGGGCCAGGAAGGCGCCCAGCTGATGCCCTGGCGCGAATGGCCGTGGGAGGACATCGCTGCCCTGATCCTGTCGCCCGGCGTACCGCTGACTCACCCCAAGCCCCATGGCGTGGTGGAACATGCCAACCGCGCTCGTGTGCGCATCATCGGCGATGTCGAACTCTTCGCGCATGAGATCCGTCCCGATCCGGCCGGCACCGCCAAGGCGCCGGTGATCGCCGTCACCGGCACCAACGGCAAATCCACAACCACCGCGCTGGTGGGACATATCCTCACCAGTTGCGGCTTTGATGCCCAGATCGGCGGCAATATCGGCCGCTCGGTGCTGGAACTGTCGCCGCCATCCGCCACGACCATCTATGTGCTGGAAATGTCCAGCTTCCAGATCGACCTGGCGCCCGGACTGACGCCCGATGTCGGCATCCTGTCCAACCTGTCGCCCGATCACATCGATCGCCACGGCACCATGGAGAATTACGCTGGCATCAAGGCGCGGTTGATGCGCCAGACCGCCAAGGATGGCCAGGTGGTGATTGGTGTGGACGATGCCTGGTCCTCCGCCATCTTCACCCAGCTTTCCGCCGCCGGCGGCGCCCAGGCTCATCCGGTTTCGGTGGGCAAGGTGCTGGGCCGCGGCATTTTTGTGGTGGACGGCACGCTCTATGACGCGATGGGCGCGCGCGCCATCAAGGTGATGGACATGTCGGCCGCGGCGCGCCTGCCCGGCAGCCACAATTGGCAAAATGCGGCCCTGGCTTATGGCGCGGTGCGGCCCTTTATTTCCGACAGCAAGGCCGTTGCCGCCGCCATCGCCAGCTTCCCCGGCTTGGCGCACCGCATGGAAGATGTCGGCGGCGGCAAGCCCAAGGAAGGCGGCATCGAAAGCCTGTCCGAATTCTTCCCGCGGGTACGCAAGGCCTATCTGATCGGGGAAGCGGCCCCCCAGTTCGCCCGCACTCTGGACGGCAAGGCGCCCTATGACATGTCCGGCACCCTCGATGTGGCGGTGGCCAGCGCCGCCGCCGATGCAGCGGCGTCGCAGGCAGGGTCGCCGGTGGTGCTGCTGTCGCCGGCTTGCGCCTCCTATGACCAGTTCAAGGATTTCGAGCAGCGCGGCGATGTCTTCCGCAGCTTGGTGGCCAAGCTGCCCCGCACCACTGAAAACCCGAAGGTGGCCTGATGTTGAACCGTTCGGACAAAAGCGGTTTTGCCAATTGGTGGTTCACGGTGGACCGCGTCGCCCTGCTCTGCATGCTGGTGCTGGCGGGCATCGGGTTGATGCTGGCCTTTGCCGCCAGCCCCGCCATCACCGGCGGGCCGCTCAGCGCCGGTGACTTCCGCTATACCGCGCGCCAGGTGGTGTTCGCCGTCCTGGCGGTGGGCATCCTGTGTTCGGTGTCGCTGCTGTCGCTGCGCCAGATCCGCATTCTCGCCGCGGTGACCTTTGCCTGCGCCCTGATCGGCTCGTTCCTCGTGCTGTTCGTGGGCGCCGATGTGCTGGGCGCCCGTCGCGAGCTCGATCTCGGCCCATTCGCGCTGCAGCCCTCGGAATTCCTCAAGCCCAGCTTTGCGATTCTGGCGGCCGCAGTACTGGCCGACCGCCAGCCATTGGCGATTCCCAAGCCGGTTGTGACGTTTCTTTTGCTGGCGCCGGCGCTGCTGATCCTGATCCGCCAGCCGGATGTAGGCCAGACCGGGCTTCTGCTCTGCCTGTGGGGCGCCATGCTGTTTTTCTGGGGCATGTCCTTTGTCTGGGTGGGTGCCGGCATCGGCGTTGCCAGCGCGCTGGGTTTCGCCGCCTATGAGATTTTTCCCCATGTGCATCACCGGGTGCAGCAATTCCTCAGCGAATCCGACACCGGCTATCAGGCCGGATTGGCGCTGAAGGCCTTTGCCCATGGCGGTTTCAGCGGCGTGGGGCCGGGGGCAGGGACCATCAAATACCGCATCCCGGACGCCCATTCCGACTTCATCTTCGCGGTGGCGGGGGAGGAGTTCGGCTTCCTGCTCTGCGGCTTGATCGCGCTGATGTTCTGCATCCTGACGGTACGGCTGCTGCTGCGCGCGGCGGCTGCCCGCGAGCCTTTCGCCCAATTGGCCGGTGCCGGGCTGGCCGTGGTCACTGCGGTGCAGGCCTTCATCAATATGGGCGTGGCGGTGTCGTTGCTGCCGGCCAAGGGCATGACTTTGCCCTTTATCTCCTATGGCGGCTCTTCGCTGTTCGCCGTGGCGTTGACGATGGGGTTCGCTTTGGCAGTGACCCGCCAGCGTCCCAATATTCGCCTGGTCACCCGTGACGATCCCAGCTTCTTTATGGTGCGGGCATGAGTCTGATCGTCCTGTCAGCAGGCGGCACCGGGGGTCATTTGTTTCCCGCCCAGGCACTGGCGGGCGAGCTGGTCAAGCGCGGCTGTGACATTGTGGTGATGACCGACAGCCGTTTCGCCAACTATGCCACCCAATTCCCGCGCGCCCGGATCGAGACGGTACCGTCTTCGCCCATGGGTGCCATCGCGGCGCCGCTCAAGATCGCGGCCGGCATCGCCATCGCCTTTGCCAAGCTGCTCAAGCTGAAGCCCGCTGCGGTGATCGGCTTTGGCGGCTATCCCAGCGTGCCGGTGATGGTGGCGGCGAATCTGGCGCGCCTGCCCACCGCCATCATCGAGCAGAATGCCGTGGTGGGCCGCGCCAACCGGCTGGTGATGAACAAGGTCAGGCTGGTGGCCGCCGCGTTTCCCATCGCCCGCTTCGCGCCGGCCGACAGGTCCAAGGTGGTGCTGACCGGCAATCCCTTGCGTCCCGAAGTCGAGGCGCTGTGGGCCGCACCTTATCATGTGCCGCAGGCCGGCGGGCCGTTGCGCCTGTTGGTGTTCGGCGGCAGCCAGGGCGCGCGGGCTCTCAGCCAGATCGTGCCTGCCGCCCTGACCCGGCTGCCGCATGACATCAAGGTGCGTCTGGTGGTGGTGCAGCAATGCCGCCCCGAAGACATTGAAGACGTGCGCGAGATCTACCGCAATGCCGAGATTCGCGCCGATCTGCAGACCTTCTTCTCCGACCTGCCCAAGCGCATGGCTGAGAGCCATCTGGTGATCGCCCGCTCCGGCGCCGGCACGGTGGCCGAGTTGATGGCGATCGGCCGTCCCGCCATCCTGGTGCCGCTGCCTGGCGCGCTGGACGACAACCAGACGCCCAATGCCGATATCCTGGCCCGCGCGAGGGCCGGCTGGCGGGTCGCGGAACGCGAGTTAAGCCCGGATTCATTGGCCCAGATGATCATCAAGGCTTTCGCCGATCCGCTCGAGTTGGCCCGCCGCGCCGCTGCCGCGCAAGCCTTGGCCACGCCCAACGCCGCCGGCAAGCTGGCCGACGCGGTCCAATCCATTATGCGCCCCTCTTTCAGCAAAGAGGCTGCATAATGGCCACTGTCACCACCCGCGTCCCGCTCGACATCGGCGCCATCCATTTCATCGGCATTGGCGGCATCGGCATGTCGGGCATCGCCGAGATCATGCACAATCTGGGTTACAAGGTTCAGGGCAGCGACGCGGCGGAGAATGCCAATGTCAAGCGGCTGCGCGCGCTGGGCATGACCATCCATGTCGGCCATAATGCCGACAATCTGAAAGACGTCGATGCCGTGGTCTATTCCTCGGCGGTCAAGCCCGGCAATGTCGAGTTTGATGCGGCGCGGATGTTGGGCCTGCCGCTGGTGCGCCGGGCCGAGATGCTGGCCGAGATCATGCGCCTGCGCTCCTGCATCGCCATCGCCGGCACCAATGGCAAGACCACGACCACGACCCTGGTGGCGGCGTTGCTGGATGCCGGCGGCATGGATCCCACCGTGGTCAATGGCGGCATCATCAATGCCTATGGCACCAATGCCCGGCTGGGCGCCGGCGAATGGGTGGTGGTGGAGGCCGACGAGTCCGACGGCACTTTCCTGCGCCTGCCGGCCAGCGTGGCGGTGGTGACCAATGAGGATCCCGATCACCTGGATTTCTACGGCACCTTCGACAATATGCGCGACGCCTTTCAGCGCTTTGTCGAGAATGTGCCTTTTTACGGCTTCGCGGTGCTGTGCATCGACCATCCCGAAGTCCAGGCCATGGTGGGCCGCATCACCGACCGGCGCATGATCACTTATGGCTTCTCGCCCCAGGCGGATGCCCGGGCGGTGAATGTCAGCTTCTCCGCAGGCCTGTCGCATTTCGATGTGGTCTTCACCGACCGCCGCAAGGGCAGTGAAACGCGGCTGGACGATATGAGCCTGCCCATGCCGGGCGAGCATAATGTGCAGAACGCGCTGGCCGCCATTGTGGTGGCGCGTGAGCTGGGGGTGAAGGACGACGTGATCCGCAAGGGTCTGGCGGGCTTCCGCGGTGTGGGCCGCCGCTTCACCAAGGTGGGGGAAGTCAACGGTGCCTCCATCATTGATGATTACGCCCACAATCCCTTCAAGATCGCCGCCGCGGTCAAGGCGGCGCGCCAGGCCTATGCCGGTCCCATCGTGGCGGTGGTGCAGCCGCATCGCTACACAAGGCTGCGCGACACTTTCGAGCAGTTCGCCACCTGCCTCAATGACGCCGATGTGGCGGTGATCGCCCCGGTCTATGCCGCGGGCGAGCAGCCGATCGAGGGCATCAATCGCGATAGCTATGCCGAGGCGCTGCGCGCCCATGGCCACCGCAATGTCATCACCATTAATGGCGAGGATGACCTGGCCGCCGCCGTGGCGCCTTATGTCAAGCCCGGCGCGGCCATCATCGGCACCGGCGCCGGTTCGATCACAGGCTGGATGAACAACCTTCCCCAAAAATTGAAAGAGCAGTTGGAGGGTCTGGTTTGATGATGAGTTCCTCCCATGGCTCCGGGCCGTGCGACATGCTCCCGCCGGTGCGCGGCTCGATCATACGGGGCGCACCGCTCAAGGATCTGGTGTGGTTCCGTGCCGGCGGTCCGGCCGAGATTCTGTTCCGTCCCGCCGACGCCGATGATCTGGCCGCCTTTCTGGCCGCCCGGCCCGAGGAGTTGCGCGTGTCGGTGATTGGCGTCGGTTCCAACCTGTTGGTGCGCGATGGCGGCATTCCCGGCGTGGTGGTGCGGCTGTCATCGGCGTTCGGAAAAATCCAGACGGATGGCTTGCGCGTGCGGGCCGGGGCTGCGGCCCTGGACGGTGCGGTGGCGCGCGCGGCGGCCGATGCCGGTATTGCGGGCCTGGAATTCCTGCGCGGCGTGCCCGGCACCATCGGCGGGGCGCTGAAGATGAATGCCGGCTGCTATGGCCGTGAGATCAAGGACATCTTTGTCGAAGCCGTGGCGATCGACGAAAAAGGCAATAAAATCAGGCTTTCCCCGGCCGAGATGGATTTTGCCTACCGCAAGGCGAGATGGCCGCGCGACGGGTTGATCTTCATCGAAGCGGTGTTCGAAGGCACCGCCGGCGACCCCGCCGCCATCCGCGCCCGCATGGAAGAACTGTCCGCCAGCCGCGAAGCCAGCCAGCCCATCAAATCCAAGACCGGCGGCAGCACTTTCAAGAACCCGCCCGGCCACAAGGCGTGGGCTTTGGTGGACCAGGCCGGTTGCCGCGGGCTGATGATCGGCGCCGCGCAGGTCAGCGAGAAGCACACCAACTTCCTGATCAATACCGGTGAGGCCAGCGCCACGGATCTGGAAGCCCTGGGCGAAGAAGTACGCCGCCGCGTCAAGGAAAAATCCGGCATCACCCTGGAATGGGAAATCAAGCGGGTGGGCATAGTATGAG
>JAEKMB010000102.1 GCA_019508105.1 Alphaproteobacteria bacterium | reverse complement strand
GGCAGTCCCAGACGGGTGGCGAATTCGCCTTCGGTGGCGCTGGCGCCTTTCACCAGTTCGGCATCCTCGGCATGGGAAATCACCAGGGCATCGAAAGTCGCGGCATAGGATAGCGCGCGGCGCAGGATGAAATCCACCAGCGAGGGCTCGTCGATCACCGGATCGGTGTTGGGCATCACGATCATGGACGTGACCCCGCCCGCGGCGGCAGCAGCGGATGCCGATTCCAGGCTTTCGCGATGTTCGGCGCCCGGCTCGCCGGTGAAGACACGCGCATCGATCAGGCCCGGCGCCAGCACCAGGCCGCGGCAGTCAATCACTTCGGGATCGTTGGGCTCGGCATCGTTGAACAGGCGGGGGCCGACATCGGCGATGCGGCCATTCTCGACCAGAAGTCCGCCTTTAGCGTCCAGGCCGGAGGCCGGATCGATCAGCCTTGCGTTGCGGAAGGCGATACGCTTCATGACATCCCCCGCGCCAGGGCGTCGAGGATGGCCATGCGCAGCGCCACGCCCATCTCCACCTGTTCGGCGATCAGGCTGACCGCCACGTCGTCGGCGATGTCGGAGGCGATCTCCACGCCGCGGTTCATGGGGCCGGGATGCATCACCAGCGCGCCCGGCTTGGCCACAGAGAGTTTTTCGCGGTCCAGGCCATAGAAGCGGAAATATTCGCGGGCCGAAGGCACAAAGGCGCCGGTCATGCGCTCCAGCTGCAGCCGCAGCATCATCACAATGTCGGCGCCGGCCAGCCCGCTTTTCATGTCGGTATGGATTTCCACCCCGAAGCGGTCGGCCTGGGCCGGCAGAAGCGTGCGCGGTGCCACCAGCCGCACCTGCGCCCCCATCATGGAGAGCAGCCGCAGATTGGAGCGGGCGACTCTGGAGTGCAGCACGTCGCCGCAAATGGCGACCACCAGGCCTTCAAAGCTGCCGCGATGGCGGCGGATGGTGAGCGCGTCCAGCAGCGCCTGGGTGGGATGTTCATGGGCGCCGTCCCCGGCATTGATCACGCTGCAGTCCAGCTTGCGCGACAACAGCTCGGCGGCGCCGGCATCCTGATGGCGCACCACCAGGATATCCGGCCGCATGGCGTTAAGGGTGGAGGCGGTGTCGATCAACGTCTCGCCCTTGGAGACGGACGAGGTCTTGACCGACATGTTCATCACATCGGCGCCCAGCCGCTTGCCCGCCAGCTCGAAACTGGACTGGGTGCGGGTGCTGGATTCAAAGAACAGGTTGATCAGGGTTCGGCCCTTGAGCAGAGCGATCTTCTTGTCGGTGGCGCGGCCCTGCACGACATAGGTCTCGGCCAGATCCAGCAGGGCGGTGATGTCGAGGGGCGAAAGCCCGTCAATCCCCAGCAAATGCTTGGAACGCAGGATCGGCGTGGAGTCCACAGATGTCATTAAAGCCCGGCTTATAGAGAGGGTTTTTGTCGCCCGCAAGCGGGTTTCAGTTAACCGGAACGGTCTTGTCCTGCGTGATCCGGCTGCCCCGGTTGATGCAGCCATAATCCTTGATGCCGGTGCTATTGATCTGGGACGGCAGGGGGCACAGTTCAAAGCTGCCGGTGATGCGGGTACGCATGGAGCCGGTCTTGCTTTGCCAGAACAGCCAGTTCTGCATCACCGGCGGGGCGATGTCGGCATTGCTGTCGGGCGGCGCCTTGATGATGACCCTGGTGCCGTCTTCCGCTACCAGGGTCACGCCCAGTCCCGGCGTCAGGCCCAAGCTGCCCTTCACCATCCGGCATTGGCCAGTCAGCGCCGGACTTTTCTTGCAGGTGATTTCGGCCGCCAATGCGGCGCACGGCAAAAGCAACATCACCAGGACAAGAGTCTTAACCACCGCTCATTTCCTCCAAGGTCTTTCCCGCCGGCTCGGGCAGGAACAATATGGCGACCAGGGTAATCGGGATAGTCGCCAGCAGCCACTGAATGGCGGGGCCATGGGCATGAAAGCGATCATAGAGATGGCCTTCCAGCATCAGCGCCAGGGCGCCCATGCTGATTTCCACCAGATAGCGCAGTCCCGAAACGGTGGCGCGGTACCGGGTGGGCACGATCTCGAGCGCAAAGCCCGCCACCAGCACGTCACCTGAGAAGAAGCCGAAAAAGGCCAGGGTCCATAGCACCGGCATTGCCCAGGCCGGCGCGCCGCCATAGAAAAGATAAAAACAGACACCGCACAGGGTGACGATGGCCAAGGCCATGGGCTTCCTGCCCACCTTGTCGGACAGGCGCCCTGCGGCGATCGCCAGTGCCAACCCCAGCAGGCCGCCGGGCACGAACAGCGCCGTGGTCTGCCATGGCTGGTAATGATAGTCGCTCTGCAGCACCTTGGATGCCAGCAAGGTCGCCGCCGAGATGGCGAAGCCCCAGGCCGACACGGCGACGAAGATGGCCGCAAGCCGACCGGGATACTGGCGCATCATGTCCCGCAGCATGGCCATCGTCTCTGCGAATTTGGATTTGCCTTTGATGCCATGCTTCTGGGCGGCGAAGCGGGCGGTTTCCGGCAAGCGGCGGCGCAGGAAGGCAACCAGGAACAGCGGCACAGCGCCGATCACATACAGCGCACGCCAACCACCGGGCAGGACCGTGACAGCGGCGAAGACCAGGCTGGCCACGCCCGCGCCGGTGAAGTCCATTGAGGTCAGGGTGCCGTTGGCCCAGCCGCGCGCCCGCGCCGTGACTTCCTCGACGATCACCACAAAGCACAGCATTTCCTCGGCATAGCCGAAGACGCGGGTGAGAAACTGCGCGCCTACAAAGGTTTCGTAGCTGCCGGTGAACGCGGTCGCGAGGGTGAACACCGCCTGGCCGAAGATGGTGATCAGGAGTAGGCGCCGGCGCCCGACAAGATCGGCGCTGGCCGCGATCAGCATGGCGAAGACGGCCGCCAGCCGGAAATAGGCAGTGGTCAGCGCGATCTGGTTTTCCGGAATGTGGAAGCTGGCCTGGATCTGCGGCGCGGCCAGGAAGAAGATGTTCATGTCGTAGCCGGCGAAAAACACCGCCGACCCGATGAGCAGGAAGACGCGCTCGGTGCGCCGGTCGATGGTGACCGGTGGACGCAGCAGCCACAGAAAACGCGCGGGCCGGGAATCGTTCTTCATCTGAGGTTTCTCAGCCTATCCAGCGCGCCCTGCAAAATGTAAGCGGCCGCCATTTTGTCCACCACGGCGTCGCGGCGGCGGCGCGAGGCATCGGCGTCCAGCAGGGTGCGGGTCACGGCGCTGGTGGAAAGCCGTTCGTCTTTCAGGACCAGGGGCAGGGGGGAATGGGCAGCCCAGTTGCGGCCGAAGGCCCGGGCCGACTGGGCGCTGGGGCCGTCCGAACCGTCCATGTTGAGGGGCAGGCCGACCACCAGCCCGCCGATGCCTTGCTCACTTATTATAATGTCCAGCCGGGCGGCATCGGCAGCGAATTTGCCCCTTTTGAGGGTCTGCATTGGGGTGGCGATGGACAGGCTGGTGTCGGACAGGGCCAGGCCGATGGTCTTTTCCCCCAGGTCCAGCCCCAGCAGCCGCAATCCGGGCGCCAGTTTCAGCTCTTCCAGCGCGATAACGGGCAAAAATCCCCCTTATACTTGCCTCCGGACCCCCCGGTTGCTAGCAACGGACCCCTACCTAACACAGCAGGAACCCCATGTCCGTCGACAAGGACACCGTGCGCCGCATCGCCAAACTGGCCCGCCTGGCCGTGCCGGAATCGCGGCTGGAACCCATGGCCGGCGAGCTCAACGGCATCTTTCAATGGGTCGAGATGCTGGGCGAGGTCAATGTCGAGGGCGTGCCCGCCATGACATCGGTGGTGGCGCAGAAACTGAGATGGCGCCAGGACAAGGTGACGGACGGCAACCAGGCCGATGCCCTGATGATCAATGCGCCGGGCGGCGAGGATCACTTCTTTGTCGTGCCCAAGGTGCATGAATGATTGCCATCGCCGCAGAATCGCCGATCCAGGATGACGTGCGCGCCCTGATCGCACAGCTGAACGACGCCCTGCTGGCGCTGACTCCGCGCGAGTTTTGCCACCACCTGACGGTGGAACAGATGGCTGGGGAGGACACCACGGTATTTCTGGCCCGTGATAACGGTCAACTTGTGGCCTGCGGCGCGCTCAAACGTCACGGCGGCGGCGTTGGTGAAGTCAAACGCATGTACACCGTGCCGCCGCACCAGGGACAAGGTATCGGTGGACGGATACTGAATGCGATCGAAGCGTTGGCACGCAAGGAAGGCTTGACCGGCTGGTTCTGGAGACAGGCAACAATTTCGTGCCTGCGATGCGGGTTTATACCCGGAATGGTTTTGCTCGAATTCCGGGGCCGGTTCTGGACTATCCGCTATCTCCCTATACCGCATTCTATGAAAAGCTGCTTTCCATCGGTGTCGCCGCATGAGTGATCTGACCGCCATGACCCTGGCCGAGGCGCGCGACGCCATCCGGGCCAAGACAATTTCCTCCCGCGAGTTGACGGGGGCCTTTGTCTCGGCGATCGAAAAGGCGCGGCCGCTGAACGCCTTCATCACCGAAGCGGCTGAAAACGCGCTGCTGACGGCCGATGCCGCCGACAAGCGCATCGCCTCGGGCCAGATGGGGGCGCTGGAAGGCTTGCCGCTGGCGATCAAGGATCTGTTCTGCACCAAGGGCACGCGCACCACGGCGGCGTCGAAAATCCTGGGCAACTTCATGCCGCCCTATGAATCCACCGTCACCCAGAATCTGTGGGATGCCGGCGCGGTGATGCTGGGCAAGACCAACCTGGACGAATTCGCCATGGGCTCGTCCAATGAGACCAGCGCTTTCGGCAATGTCATCAATCCCTGGCGGGCGAAGAACTCCAATGTGAACCTGGTGCCGGGCGGATCGTCCGGCGGATCCGCGGCCGCCGTGGCCGCCGATTTATGCCTGGCCGCCACCGGCACCGACACGGGAGGCTCCATCCGCCAGCCTGCCGCCGTCACCGGCCGGGTGGGGCTGAAGCCGACCTATGGCCGCTGCTCGCGCTTCGGCATCGTGGCCTTTGCCTCGTCGCTGGACCAGGCGGGTCCCATGACCAAGACGGTGAAAGACGCCGCCATCATGCTGAAGAGCATGGCGTCGGTGGATGCCAAGGATTCCACCAGCGTGGATATGGAAGTGCCCGATTACGAAAAGCTGCTGGATGGCGGCATCAAGGGCCTGCGCGTGGGCATTCCCAGGGAATACCGCATGGACGGCGCCCCCGCCGAAATTGACGCGCTGTGGAGCAAGGGCGCGGAGTGGTTGAAGGCGCAAGGCGCTGAGATCGTCGATGTCTCGCTGCCCCACACCAAATATGCGCTGCCGACTTATTATATCGTGGCGCCGGCGGAAGCCTCGGCCAACCTGGCGCGCTATGACGGGGTGAGGTTCGGCTATCGCGCCGAGGGTGTGCGTGACATCACCGACCTGTATGAGAAGAGCCGGGGTGAGGGCTTCGGCGCCGAAGTGCAGCGCCGCATCCTGATCGGAACCTATGTGCTGTCGGCCGGTTATTACGATGCGTATTATTCCCGCGCCCAGAAGCTGCGCACCCTGATCAAGCGCGACTTCGAACAGGCCTTTGAACTGTGTGACGTGCTGCTCACCCCCACCACCCCGGGTCCGGCCTTCGGGGTCGGTGCCAAGACTTCCGACCCGCTGGAGATGTATCTGCAGGACGTCTTTACCGTGACGGTGAACCTGGCCGGCCTGCCCGGTATCTCGGTCCCTGCGGGGCTGAGCGAGAACGGCCTGCCGCTGGGGCTGCAGGTGATCGGCAAGGCATTTGACGAGGCCACCATGCTGCGCGCCGCCCGGGCCGTGGAAATGGCGGCTGATTTCAAGCATTCCCCGGCCAGATGGTGGTCCGTATGAACGCCCCGATAAAGAACAAGCTGCTCAAGGGTGAAACCGGCGAGTGGGAGATCGTGATCGGCATGGAAGTCCACGCCCAGGTCCTGTCCCAGTCCAAATTGTTTTCCGGCGCCTCCACCCAGTTCGGGGCCGAGCCCAACAGCCAGGTCAGCTTCATCGATGCCGGCTTTCCCGGCATGCTGCCGGTGATCAACGCAAAATGCGTCGAACAGGCGGTCCGCACCGGCCTGGGTCTCAAGGCCAAGATCAACCTGCGCTCGCTGTTCGACCGCAAGAACTACTTCTTTCCCGACTTGCCCCAGGGCTACCAGATCAGCCAGTACAAGGACCCCATTGTGGGCGAGGGGGAGGTGCTGATCGACCTCAAGGACGGGGAAACCATCCAGGTCGGCATCGAACGGCTCCATCTGGAGCAGGATGCCGGCAAGAGCTTGCATGACCAGCATCCCGACAACAGCTTTGTGGACCTCAACCGCTCGGGCATCGCCCTGATGGAAATCGTCACCAAGCCGCATATGCGCACTTCGGAAGAAGCCGCGGCGTTCCTGAAGAAACTCAGGGCCATTGTGCGCTACCTGGGCACCTGCGACGGCAATATGGACGAGGGTTCGATGCGGGCCGACATCAATGTCTCGGTCTGCCGGGTGGGCGGCTATGAGGAGTTCCGCAGGACCGGCAGTTTCAAGTCGCTGGGAACCCGCTGCGAGATCAAGAACGTCAATTCCATGCGCTTCATCGCGCAGGCGGTGGAATATGAAGCCCGCCGCCAGATCGAAGTGATCGAGGGCGGCGGCACCATCGCCCAGGAAACCAGGCGGTATGACAGCAAGCTGGGCGAGACCCGCTCCATGCGCTCCAAGGAAGAGGCGCATGATTACCGCTATTTCCCCGATCCGGACCTGTTGCCGCTGGAATTCGAGCAGTCCTGGGTCGATGCCATTGCCAAAACCCTGCCGGAACTGCCGGACGAGAAGAAAGCGCGCTTTGTGCAAGGCGGCTTGTCGTCCTACGACGCCTCGGTGCTGGTGGCGGAGCGCGAGCTGGCCGATTATTACGAGGAATTGGCCAAGGGGGTGGACGCAAAAGCCGCCGCCAACTGGCTGAACAATGAAATTCTCGGCCGTCTCAATCGTGACGGGCTGTCAATCACCGATGTGCCGGTGAGTGCGGCGGCCAACAACAGCATCATCCAGATGATTTCGGACAAGACCATCTCCGGCAAGATCGCCAAGGATCTGCTGGACATTGTCTGGACCGAAGGCGGCGACCCCCGTGCCGTGGTGGAGCTGCGCGGCATGAAGCAGGTGACCGACACCGGCGCCATCGATGCCGCCATCGAGGCGGTGATCGCCGCCAACCCCGACAAGGTGGAAGAGGTGAAGGCCAAGCCCAAGCTCGCCGCCTGGTTCGTCGGTCAGGTGATGAAGCAGACGGGTGGCAAGGCCAATCCGGCGGCGGTGAATGCCGCCCTCAAGATCCGACTCAATTTGCCCGACGAGGGGTGATTCGCACAAAATGCGCAATTTGCAGACCGGCCCCGCAAAATTCGCATTTTTTAATCCGTATACGGAATAGCGATTTTAACCCTTGTAAAATGGGGGTTTTGCGCATTTCGCGATTTTGACGCTTTTTCGAAAGCCCCCGCAGAGTTGCATTTCAAAATGCAAGTAATTCATATTGATGACGTTTTGGGGGGCGACGCGAGTCGTTCAGACCCGAACAAACGATAGAGGAGTTGAACATGGCTGCGAAGAAAAAGGCCAAGAAGGCCACCAAGAAGAAGGCGACCAAGAAGAAGGCCGCCAAGAAGAAGAAGTAATTGACCTTGGTCAATTAGATCTTCTTCGGCACCCCTGATCATTCACTCAGTGGTGCCGATGCTTAAAGCGAAGGCCGCGGTCCCGAAAGGGCGCCGCGGCCAAGCTGCTTTTAGGGCTTCGGCCCCGGCGCCTCGCCCAAGCTCGGCGCGTTCGCCGCTCGAAACGGTCCACTGGACCGTTTCGCCATCCAACCCCAACGGTTGGATGACCGCGGCTCACCCTTGCCGTCGGGCCGCTTTTCCCCCATCTGCTGTGCAGGATTGCAGGAGCGGACCATGGCCAAAAAACCCACCAGGAAGCCTGTGAAAAAGGCGAAGAAGGCGGCCAAAGCGCCCAAGCCGATCGCGCTTTACACCTGGGCGACCCCCAACGGCCACAAGATCAGCATCATGCTGGAAGAACTGGGGGTGCCCTATGAGGCCCATCCCGTGGACATCAACAAAGGCGAGCAATTCGCCCCCGCTTTCCTGAAAATCGCGCCCAACAACCGCATCCCCGCCATCATCGATCCCAATGGGCCGGGCAACCGACCCATCTCGGTGTTCGAATCCGGGGCGATCCTTCAGTATCTGGGCCGCAAATATGGCCGCTTCTATCCCCAAGACGAACGCGCCCGGGTCCAGGTGGAGGAATGGCTGTTCTGGCAAGTCGGTGGCCTGGGCCCCATGGCGGGGCAGGCCAACCATTTCCGCAACTATGCCGCCGAAGACCTGCCTTACCCGAAAAAGCGCTACACCGATGAGGTCCACCGCCTGCTTGGGGTGATGAACAAGCGCCTGGCCACCCGCAAGTATCTTGGCGGCGCCTATTCCATCGCCGACATGGCCTGCTGGAGCTGGGTGCTGTCGGCGGCCAAATACACCGACCTGGCGGAATTCCCGCACCTGGCGGCCTGGAAGGACCGGATCGGCGCGCGGCCCGCGGTCCAGCGCGGCAAGGCGGTGGCGGCGGAACTGCGCAAGCCCATCACCGATGCCGACCGCAAGGTGCTGTTCGGGCAAAGGGCGCTCTAGATTTACCTCTTCTTCACCGCGCCTAACGCGTCTTAGCAATTAAGGCTAACCCGCGTTTACCGCATCTTAGTTTCTCCGGCGCCACCATCCCTTCCGCGCGAAAGACCATCCGTCTTGCGCGCAATGCGGGAAGGACTTTAGTCGTGGCGTGCATCGACGTAGATTCACTGGCGCAATATGAGCGCGATGCCAAGGAAGGGCGCGCCGATGCGCTCTACAATCTTGGCCTGGCCTATTCCACCGGCCAAGGCGACGTCGTGGACATGGTCGCGGCCCATAAATGGTTCAACCTGGCGGCGGTGC
>JAEKMB010000073.1 GCA_019508105.1 Alphaproteobacteria bacterium | reverse complement strand
AACAGCGCACACGCTTTGGCGCCCCCGCGCAAGAGGCTTAATCGGCTGTTAACGGTCGCCTTGATAAAAGTTCCGCCGGAAAAGGCTGCAAAAGCGGCCGAATTTTGCAGAAAGCACAGGCCGCGCCGTGGGGCTTACCGCACACGATATGAGTGACATGGGGCGCCTCGCCCAGCTGGCGATGAACCCGCAATCGGGTACCAGCCGCGAGGAGATTTATCTTGCTGTCGCCTCGCTTTACCGCATCCAGGGCGCCGGCCTGAACGAGCGCGAGCGCGAGCTGATGCGCGAAATCCTGCGCCGCCTGACCCGCGATGTGGAAATGGCGATCCGCATCGCCCTGGCCCAGCGCCTGGCTGAAGACACCACCGCGCCGCACGACCTGATCCTGCTCCTGGTAGACGACACGATCGAGGTCGCCCGCCCCCTGATCATCAAATCTCCGCTCCTGACCGAAAGCGATGTGCTGAGGCTGATCGCCGAGGCCGGCATCGACCACCAGGAAGCCATTGCCGGCCGTCCCCATATCGGCCTTCCCGTCACCGATGCCCTGGTCCGCTCGGAGCACGAATCCGTGCTGCTGGCGCTGGTGCGCAATGTCACCGCCCGGATTTCCAGCACCAGCTACGAGACCCTGGTACAGAAATCCCGCGCCCTGACCGGCCTGCAGGAGCCTTTGATCAAGCGTCCCGACCTGCCGCCGCAGCTCGCCACCGATATGTGCGGATGGGTGTCGGATGCGCTCAAAACCTATATCACCACACACTACAGCATGTCGCCCAACACCGTGGCCTCGGCGCTGCAGGACGTGCAGGTGCTGATGCAGAGCGAGCCGCCGCCGCCCAGGGACCCGCCTGCCGACAGCGCCCTGAAACTGATCGAAAAGCTTGCCGCCAGCGGCCAGCTCAAGGCCGGCTTTCTGATGCGGGTGCTGAGCCAGGGCCAGCTGGACCTGTTCGATCTGGCTTTCTCAAAGCTGGCGGGGGTGGAGCTGGGCTGTTTTCGCACTGGTTTCTATGACCAAGGCGCGCGCATTGTCGCCCTGGCCTGCCACGCCGTCGGCATAGACCGCTCGGTATTCAACACGGTCTTCAACCTGTAGCGCCAGGCGCGCAACCTGCATGCCAATCTGACCGACCAGGACAAGGCCGAAGTGGCGCTGGTGTTCACCAACCTGGAAGATCTGCGCAGCGCCTTGGCGGCCTGAGAGCCAATCCCGATTTTTGCGCCCCTTTGCGCCTGTGCTAGGCTAACCTCTTGCCAGGGGCCGTTTCATGATCAAGCTGCATTTCACCGCCGTGCCTCACGCGGCCGAATCCGTTGCGGCGCTGCGGCAGCGCTATGGCGATTCAGGTCCCGAGGACGCCGACATTGTGGTGGCGCTGGGCGGCGACGGCTTCATGCTTCAGACCCTGCACACCTTCACCGGCAAGGGAAAACCGATCTACGGCATGAACCGCGGCACGGTCGGGTTCCTGATGAACGAATATCACCAGGACGACCTGCCCCTCCGCCTGGAGGCCGCAGAGAAAGCGGTGATCCATCCTCTGAGGATGACCGCCCACACCCAATCCCGTGCCATCGAGGCGCGCGCCTTCAACGAAGTCTCGCTGCTGCGCGAAACCCGCCAGGCCGCCAAGATCCGCATCCTGGTGGATGGCCGGCCCCGCATCAGCGAGTTGATCTGCGACGGCGTGCTGGTCTCCACCCCCGCCGGCTCCACCGCTTACAACCTGTCCGCGCATGGCCCGATCCTGCCGATCGATGCCGACCTGCTGGCGCTGACCCCGATCTCGGCCTTCCGCCCCCGGCGCTGGCGCGGGGCCTTGCTGCCGCACCGCGCCAAGGTGCGTTTCGAGATGCTGGAAAGCCAGAAGCGGCCGGTGAGCGCCGTGGCCGATGATTTCGAAGTGCGCGACGTCACCGCCGTGGACGTGGCCGAGGATCGCAGCATCTCCATGACCATGCTGTATGACGCCGGGCACAGCCTGGACGAACGCATCCTGGCCGAGCAATTTTCGGACTGAAAACGGCCCCTGCCTTGCCGCCGCTTCACGAACGGTTAAGGCCGATTAAGCTAGCATGAAGACTGGGCGTCCCTTTGGGGGCCGTGTGGGCTTGGGCAATGAGCAACTACCGTTTTGACCGGCTGAAGATTCTGGTGGTGGACGATAACGTCCACATGCGCAAGCTTGTGGTCACCATCCTGCAGGCCTTCGGCGTCATCCAGATCTTCGAGGCGGACAGCGGCGATCGCGCCTGGCACATCCTGCGCGAAGCCAATCCCGACGTGATCATGCTGGACTGGGTGATGGAGGGCATGTCCGGCCTGGACCTGGTCCAGATGATCCGCACCGATCCCCAGACCCCCAATCCGTTTGTGCCGGTGATCATGCTGACCGGTCATACCAGCCTCGACCATGTTGCTCGCGCCCGCGACGCCGGCGTCAACGAATTCATCGCCAAGCCGGTGTCGGTCAAGACGGTGATGTCGCGGCTGGTGGCGGTGATCGAGCATCCCCGCCCCTATGTGCGCACCCAGGGCTATTTCGGGCCCTGCCGCCGCCGCCGCGGCGCCGAGGAGTATCGCGGACCCGAGCGCCGCAACGAAGCCCCCCAGCAGCAGGCAGCGGAGTAAGCCATGAAACGCCAGCAGCCGATCGAACTTTTCATGCCGCCCAACATGCTCAAGGCCAAGGTGGGCGGCGGACTGGGCGGCATCGACCTGGCCGCGATGAAGCGCGCCGAAAGCGCGATGGAAACGCTCAAGTCCGAGTTCGGCGACTGGATCGCCGAGGATGTTGCCGCCCTGATCGCCGCCCGTGCCCGTTATGCCAAGACCCCCGATGCCGGCGCCCGCGACGCGCTGCTGCGCGCCGCCCATGACATCAAGGGCCAGGCCCCCACTTTCAACTATCCGCTGATCGCTCGCGTCGCCGCCTCGCTGTCACGCATGATCGGGGAAATCCCGCCCGGCGGCGCCATTCCGCTCAGCCTGGTGGACGCCCATGTCACCGCCATTCAGGTGATCCACAAGAACCGGATGCAGGACACCAACGACAAGACCGCCCAGGCGCTGTGCGCCGAGTTGGATGCCCGGGTGGACGAACTGGTGGTGGTGGCTGCTAAGACGTAGAATCTTTGGCGTCGGACAGCAGCCCCAGCAACCCGGGGTTGAAGCTGATCGCGGAGCTGGGGGTGGCCTTATCCTCAGCCCCGAACAGGCTGCTGAAGGCGCTGTGTTTGGGCTGCCAGTTCATAACGCTCGCCAGCAGCATCCGGACTTGCGCTTCATGTGCCTCGGCTACGGTGACGCGTGCCTTGTCAGGGGTCAGCGCCGGCGTTCCGGCTTCCGGCAGCCGTAACGTATCCGCCCCGCCCGGCTGCTTGAGCGCCCAGTCATAGACTTCGCGCACCGACTTGGGCGCGCCGCCGTCATGGAAGAACACGCTTTTGTTGGCAGCGGCGGTCGCAGGAAACAGCGCCGCGGCGCTGGCGCCGGGATCGCGGGCGGCTGTCTTGATCAACTTGCAAGCCGTATCGGCGCCCAGGAAATGGGCGGCATAGAGTTCGCCGCCACAGACGTCCCTCCCCAGGGCCGCACGCATGGTGCCTTGGGTGGACTTTGCATATTCGCCGGCCATCAGCGCGGC
>JAEKMB010000072.1 GCA_019508105.1 Alphaproteobacteria bacterium | reverse complement strand
CCCGGCCTGAGCGCGCGCCGCGGCCCATCGCCCAGGCCAGGGCGCGGCGGCGCAATTCCTCCGGCGCCAGCTTCAGCTTGTAGAAGCCGGCATAGCCCTCGATCATGGACAGATATTCGTCCTGGCCGCAGTGGTGAAAGCCCAGCCACAGGCCGAAGCGGTCCGACAGCGAGACTTTTTCCTCCACCGCTTCGCCGGGATTGATGGCGGTGCCGCGCTCATTGTCCACCAGGTCGCGCGGCATCAGGTGCCGGCGGTTGGAGGTGGCATAGAAGATGGTGTTGGCGGGCCGTCCCTCGATGCCGCCTTCCAGCGCCGCTTTCAGCGATTTGTAGCTGGTATCGTCCTTGTCGAAGCTGAGATCGTCGCAGAACAGCACCACCCGGCGCGCCGCCTTGCGCAAGGTCCGCAGCAGCAGCGGCAGGCTGTCGATATCCTCGCGGTGAATCTCGATCAGCACCAGGCGGTCGTTGCCTTTGCGCGCGACGTTGATTTCCTCATGCACCGCCTTGACCAGGCTGGATTTGCCCATGCCGCGCGCGCCCCACAGCAAGGCATTGTTGGCCGGCAAGCCTTCGGCAAAGCGCCTGGTATTGGCCAGGAGGGTGTCGCGCTGGTTCTCGATGCCCTTCAGCAGCGACAGGTCTACATGGGCGACATGGGGCACCGCCACCAAGCCGCCCTGCGCCGGCTCCCAGACAAAGGCGTCGCCGCCGGGCAGGGTGGTCCGCAGGGCGGGAGGCGCCAGCCGCTCCAGCGCCTCGGCGATCCGCAAGCGCTGCGCGGCCTCGTCCAAAGCGTCGCTTTTGCCGCTATTTGCCATGCTAACCCCTTGATTTACCACGGTTGCAAAGGAGAACTGTCCCTCCCACTATGAATACCAGTGATCCGATGTTCCAGACGCTGACTCTGGCGTTGCCGATGATCGCGATCTTCTACTTTCTTCTCTGGCGGCCGCAAAGCCAGCGCCAGAAGGAGCTGCGCAACCAGATCGAGGGCTTGCGCCGGGGTGACATGGTGGTGACCTCGGGCGGCATCCTGGGCAAGGTGGTCAAGGCCGCCGCACCGGAGGATACCGAAATCCTGGTCGAGATCGCCGACAATGTGCAGGTGCGCGTGGTCAAGACGACCTTGTCCGGCGTGCGCCCCAAAAGCGACAAGAGCGGCGACAAGGAATAGGCCGTGCTGCAAGTCTCGATCTGGACGCGCCTGATCACTCTCATCATTGTGGTGGGTGGCATCCTGCTTGCCCTGCCCAATGCGCTGTCGCCGGCGATGCGCGCCAAAATGCCCCGCTTCCTGCCCAGTTCGGCGGTCAATCTGGGCCTCGACTTGCAGGGCGGTTCTTATCTTCTCCTGGGGGTGGATTTCGACCAGGTGACGCGTGACCGCGCCGAAACCATGGTGGGCGACATCCGCGCCGCCTTCCGCAAGGCCCATATCCCACTGACCGACCTCAACGCCCATGGCGACACGGTTTCGGTGCGGGTGACCGATGCCAGCCGGCTGGATGAAGCGCGCACCCTGCTGCAGAGCGTCAACCCGGCCATGACCAGTTCGGTACTGTCGGTGGGCGGCAAGGAATATGAGATGACCGAGCCGGGCAACGGCGTCTTCACCCTGCACATGAGCGACGCCTATCCTGGTGCAGGTGCCGGGCCTGCAGGATCCCACCCAACTCAAGAACATCCTGGGCAAGACCGCCAAGATGAGCTTCCAGCTGGTGGACGAGCAGGCCAATCCTATGGCCCAGGTGCCCCCGATCGGCGACGAAATCCTGCCGGTGATGAACGACACCAACAAGAATGCGCCGCCGCGCAAGGTGGTGGTGCAGCGCCGGATCATGGTATCGGGCGACCGGCTGACCGATGCCAGCCAGGGCTTTGATCCGCAGACCGGCGCGCCGGTGGTGAATTTCCGCATGGACAGTGTGGGGGCGCGCCAGTTCGGCGATGTCACCAAGGAACATGTCGGCCACCGCTTCGCCATTGTGCTGGACAAGCAGGTGATCACCGATCCGGTCATCAACAGTGTGATCCTGGGCGGCTCCGGCTATATCACCGGCAACTTCACCGCCGCGGGCGCCAATGACATGGCGATCCTGCTGCGTGCGGGTGCGCTGCCCGCCCCGCTCAAGCCGCTGGAGGAACGCAGCGTCGGCGCCGAACTGGGCGCGGACTCGATCAAGGCCGGCCGTTATTCGGCGCTGGCGGGCCTGGGGCTGGTCGCCCTGTTCATGGTCCTGCGCTACGGCCTGTTCGGTGTGTTCGCCAATATCGCGCTGACCCTGAACATTGTGCTGCTGCTGGCGGCGCTGACCGCGTTCGGCGCCACCCTGACCTTGCCGGGCATTGCCGGCATCGTGCTGACCATGGGCATGGCGGTGGACGCCAATGTCCTGATCTATGAGCGCATCCGCGAGGAGCAGCGCAACGGCCGCACCATGCTGGCGGCGATCGACACCGGCTTCCGCCGCGCCATGGCCACCATCATTGACGCCAACATGACCCATCTGATCGCCTCGCTGATTCTGTTCGAGCTGGGCAACGGCCCCATCAAGGGCTTTGCCGTGGCCCTGGGGGTCGGCATCATCACGTCTTTCTTCACGGCGGTGATGGTGACGCGGCTGGTGGTGATCACCTGGTTGAATACGGCCCGCCCCCGCAAGCTGGTCATTTAGCCCCTGCATCAAGCGCGACAAACTGGAACTCTTGGGCTAGAGTTCCGGCCTCGAATCTGACGGGGAGGGGACTGATGGCTGCCTTTTTGGGAAATCTGCGCAATGTGGTGATCGCGAGCTTCGTGCTGGCGATCCTGCTGGTCGGCGTCTATTGCACCACACAGGGCTATGACGGCCCGGCTTTCGAACTGTTCGTTTTGCGCTTTCTTCACATCACCTGCGGCGTGATGTGGATCGGACTGTTGTGGTATTTCAACTTCGTGCAGATCCCGACCATGCCCAAGGTGCCGGCCGAGCTTAAAGGCGGCGTCACCGGCTATATCGCGCCGTCGGCCCTGTTCTGGTTCCGCTGGGGCGCGATGGGCACCATCCTGTTCGGCATCGTGCTGGCGCTGCGCAACCACTGTTTGGTGGAGGCCTATACCCTGGATCTCAGCGAGGGCACGGCGGGCTGGCCGATGGTTCCCAAATATCTGGCGATCGGCATCGGCATGTGGCTGGGCACCATCATGTGGTTCAATGTCTGGTTTGTGATCTGGCCCAACCAGCAAAAGGCCCTGAATATCGGCGGCAAATATCCCGCCCTGGCGGCCGACCAGAAGGCCGCTGCCGCCAAGACCGCGATGGTTTTCTCGCGCATCAACACGCTGTTGTCGGTGCCCATGCTGTTCAGCATGGTCGCGGCGGGGCACCTGTACTGAGAGTGCTTCGGCGCGCTAAGACTTAAAGGCCGTCCGCAAGGGCGGCCTTTTTCGCATGGTTGTGATGGACGCCGCTCTCGCCAACCGCCTGGCCGCCTCGGTGCGGGCCGCCGATCCTGACCGCTATTTCAGCGCCTTGTTCGCGCCGGGCCGCGAGCGTCCCTTTCTGTTCGCGCTTTATGCCTTCAATGCCGAGGTCAGCCGCATCGCCGAGACGGTGCGCGAACCCATGCTGGGGGCGATCAAGCTGGAATGGTGGCGCGAAACCGCCGAAGGCGCCGCCAAGGGCAGCCCGCGCAACCATGACGCGGCGCGGGGTCTGGCGGCGCTGTTCGCCGAGCGCGATGTGGCGCTGGCCGATCTGGAAGCGATCATCGCCACCCGCGCCTTCGACTCGTCCGCCGAACAATTGGCCGATTTCGCAGCACTGGAATCGTATGTGGATGCCACCAGCGGCGCCGTGATGCGGCTGGCGGCGCGCATCCTGGGCGGCGATCCGCAGATCGTGCGCGAAGCGGGTCTTGCCTATGGCCTGGCCGGACTGGTGCGGGCGCTGCCATTCCATAACAGCCGACACAAGCTGTATCTGCCGCTGGACCTGCTGACGGCGCCGCGGCTGGTGGCGGCAGCCCGGCAGGTAGGCCTGAAGGCGCGCGACCACTTCTTTGCCGCGCGCGCCGCGCCCAAGCCACGCCAGGCTTTGGCGGCGATCCTGCCCGCCGCTCTGGTGCCGGTCTATTTGCGCAAGCTGGCCCGCGAGGTGCCCATTCACCGAAGGCAGATGGCGCTGCTCAGTGCCGCGATGAAGAAGCGGCTATAGGCCGCTTTCGCCCGCGGCACCACGGGTTTCGCCGCTCTTATACTTCACGTCGCCATGGCTGACCCGGCGATAGTCCTTGAGCCGGCTGGCGGCCACCGCGAACGCATTGTCGAGCACGGCATAGGCATCGGTGGCGCTTTTCTTGTGTCCGGCATGCGCCAATTCCTTGCTCACCACGATCTCCTTGCCCGGCACCCGCACCACGATATGCACGTCGGGCTGGTTGCCGCTGGCCTTCTGGCTTTTGTGCGGCATCTCGATCACCACCCGGCAGCCGATAATGTGATCATGAAGCTGTTCCAGCTTCGCGACATGCTCGGCCACCGCCGTCTTCAGGGCGTCGGACGCTTCGATATTGTGGAAGGAAAGCTCGAGAGGTATGTCCATGGTCCAGTCCGTCTTGCTGATGTTTTGACAACGCGTGGAACTATACACGGTTTCGCCGTTTGCGGGAACGGCGCAGCTCCGGCTCGAACAGGTGGAACTTACATAGATGGTGTGGGCTATCCGGCAAGATGTGCTAGCCTTGGCCGCGGAAAAAATTCCCGACAGGAACAAGCATGCTGCGCCAGGCCTTTTGGATTTTTGTGGTTGCGTTCACCCCGCTGCTGGCGGGCGCCGCGGCCGCGCAACCGCACGACAGGAACTGGACGCGGTGCGCCGTCGATATGAACAGCAATGACAATGTTCTCATCGAAGCCTGCACGGCGGTCATTGCGGCGGGGCATGAGACGGATGCGAATCTCGCCACCGCTTATACCAATCTCTGTCTGGCCTATAATGACAGGGGCAATCATCTCCGCGCGATCCAGAATTGCGACCAGGCGATCAAGCTCGATCCCGCGCGTGTCGATGCCTATCTGCATCGCGGTCACGCCTATTTCAACAATAGCGATAACGATCACGCCATTGAGGATTACAACCAGGCCATCGCGCTCGGCTCGGATAGCGCGAACACCCTTGTCAAACGGGGCGCCGCCTATCACAGAAAAGGCGACGACGCCCACGCGGTCGAGGATCTCGACCGGGCGATCGCGATGAATCCCAAGGATGCCACCGCCTTTTATATTCGCGGCGCGTCTCATCAAGCCCTGGGCAACAACGACAACGCGATCCAGGATTACACCCAGGCGGTCCGGCTCGTTCCCAGCTTTGCCGCCTCCTTCTACCTTCGCGGCGTTCTGGAAAAAAAGATGGGTGACGCCAAACGGGGCGACGCCGACATCGCGCAGGCCAGAAAGATCGATCCGAAGATCGGGAGATGACGCCGCAGCGATTCGCTTTCCCCCGGCCGGAGTCCTCCAATCATCCTTATACGGCCTACCGGGAAGGCTGATCAGGCGCGAGCTTCGGGTTCGCGGATGCGTGACAGGCGAAAGGTTCCCATTCTGGATACATTTCTTTCTTGCTATGGAACCTCTGTTTTTGTGCTTTTTGGCAGAGCGTATGGAAACGCCTCTACTGTGTGCTGCGTTATAAGTTCCGATCTACGGATCGAATGCGAAGTCGACACCTCTGGGGAATAGTCCTCATCGGCGCGGTCGCAGAACTTATAGGTGTCTCATGTTCAGCTTCTCCGCGAAAGGCGCATTGATATGCGCAGTATTGCCGTTGGCCTTTGGGGTCACCGGTTGCATGGGTATTGGCGAAGCCGGCTCCCATGAAGTGGTGGCCGGTAACTGGCCGGCGGCCAAGGCGGACTTCTCCGCCGATTACGCCAGCCATCCGGAACATCCCATTGCCGTCTTCAACATCGGCGCCACCTATCACCATGACGGTGATATCGCCAAGGCCGACTCCATGTTCAGCGAGGCGGTACAACGCGGTAAGGGCTATGTGCCGGACGGCACGCTGGAGCCCGCGGGCCTGACCGTTGCCGACCATGCCTGCGCCCGCCTGCATCGGGACAACAGGC
>JAEKMB010000071.1 GCA_019508105.1 Alphaproteobacteria bacterium | reverse complement strand
TTTTCCGGCACCTCGCCGCGGGTGTTGGCGATGAACAGGCTGACCAGCACGATGCCCAGGAGGCCGATGGGCATGTTGATATAGAAGATCCAGCGCCAGTTCAGGTAGGTGACGATGAATCCGCCGATCGGCGGTCCCAGGATGGGGCCGACCACGGCGGGGATCAGCACCCAGCTGGTGGCCTGGATCAGGTCGCGCTTCTCGACATTGCGCATCAACACCAGGCGGCCCACCGGCATCATCAGGGCGCCGCCCACGCCTTCGAAAAAGCGGGCGATCACCAGGAAAGCGACACTGGGGGCATTGGCGCAGGCGATCGAGCCGCAGAGGAAAATGATGATGGCGGTGCGGAACACGGTGCGGGCGCCGAAGCGGTCGGCGATGCGCCCCGACACCGGAATGAAGATCGCCAGGCTGATCAGGTACGAGGTCAGGGCGATGGACAGGCTGGGCGCCGACACCCCCAGCTCGCGCGCCATGCTGGGCAAGGCCGTGGCCAGCACCGTGCCGTCCAATTGCTCCATGAACATGGCGGCGCCCACGATCAGGGCGATGGTGCGGAAATTTGCCTTGGGAACGCCGGATTCGGGCATGACCAGACCCGTTTAGGCCCCGCATCCTTCTGGCGCAAGGGCGCGGTTTTTGGCGGATTTTGGGGCCATTTCGCCGCTCCGGTGCCGCCGCTATAAAGACCGGATGAGTCTTCAGTCCCTGTACGATGAAGCCCTGGGCAGTCACAAGCGCGGCGACCTCGGCACAGCCGAGCGGCTGTACCGCGAGGTGCTGGCGGCGGCGCCCGCCAGCTTTGTCGCCCGTCACATGCTGGGGGTGCTCAGGGCCCAGGCCGGGGCGCCCGAAGAAGCACTGGAGCTGATCGGCACCGCCCTGGCCCAGAAGCCCGATGCCCCCGACGCCCTGCTCAACTATGCCAATGTGCTGCGGGGGCTGGGCCGTCTCGATGAGGCGGTGGCAGCCTATGGCCGGGCGCTGGCGCTGAAGCCCGATTATGCCGCGGCGCGTGCGGGGCGGGCAGAGGCGCTGAACAGCCGCGGCAATGCCCTGCGTGCGGCAGGGCAGTTCGCCCAGGCGCTGGCCAGTTACGATCAGGCGCTGGCCGATGCGCCCGGTTATGCCGATGCGCTCAACAATCGGGGCGTGGCGCTGTGGAGCATGGGGCGGTTTGACGAAGCCCTGGCGGCGCTGGATGCGGCGCTGGCGGCCAAGCCCGGCTATGTCGAGGCGCATTACAATCGCGGCAATGTGCTGCGCGACATGCTGCGGCTGGAAGACGCCAAGGAAAGCTTCGACCGGGCGATCGCGCTGGATGATGGTTTTGTGCCGGCCTATCACAACAAGGGTTTCTGCGCCCTGCTGGAGGGCGACTTCAAGACCGGCCTGCCGCTCTATGAGTGGCGCAAGAAAGCCAGCCCTCCGATCGAGGCACGCGAGTTTGCCCAGCCGCTCTGGACGGGGAAAGAGGAGATCAAGGGCAAGACGCTGCTGCTTTATGCCGAGCAGGGCTTGGGCGATACCATCCAGTTCTATCGCTTTGTCGCGCCGCTGCTGGCGCGCGGCGCAAACGTCATCCTGTCGGCGCAGGACAATCTGCTGGGGCTGTTGCAAAGCGCCGGCCCGAAAGTGCGCCTGATCGGCGCCCAGGCGATGCCGCCGGGGTTCGATTATCATGTTCCTCTCGCCAGCCTGCCGCTGGCGCTGGGCATCACGCGGGAGACGATACCGGTCCCCGTGCCGTATCTGGCCGCCGAACCGCAGCGGGTGGCGCGCTGGGGGCAACGCATCGGTACCGAAGGCTTTAAAATCGGCATTTCCTGGCAAGGGGCGCGGGGCGGCATTACCAGCCGGGCCATGCCGTTGGCCTGCTTCGCCGGGATTGCAAAGCTGGAGGGAGTGCGGCTGATCTCTCTGCAGAAGGGCTTTGGCAGCGAACAGTCCCTGCCCGGGCTGGAAAGCCTGGGGGATGATTTTGATTCCGGCCCGCAGGCCTTCCTGGACAGCGCTGCGGTGATGGAAAACCTGGACTTGGTAATTACCCTGGATTCAGCGCTGGCGCATCTGGCCGGGGCGCTGAACCGCCCGGTCTGGGTGGCCCTGAAACAGGTGCCGGACTGGCGCTGGTTCCTGGGAAGCGATGCCAGCCCCTGGTATCCCAGCATGACGCTGTTCCGGCAGACGCAGGACGGCGACTGGGCGGGAGTGTTTGCGAGCATGCAAGCCCGGCTGCAAACAAGGATGGCGCGATGACAGAAACCATTCCCCGGGTTCCGATCTCCTGGGGTGAGTTGATCGACAAGATCACCATCCTGGAAATCAAGGTGGCGCGGCTGGAAAGCTTTCATCGCACTGGCCCGCTCGGTCTATCGCCGCAATGACGAGCGGGGCGCGGTGAAGCGGGAACTGAATCTGGCGCTGGGCTCGGGGCTGATCGAGGAAAAGAGCTACAAGCCTTATTAAGGAAAAAGGGCCCGGCGATGCCGGGCCCCTTTTTGTCAGTAGCCGTAGCCGTAACCGCGGTCATAGCCACGGCCATAACCATAGGCGGGGGGCGGCGGAGGACCGTAGTCGTAGTAGCGGTCATTGTAGCGGTCATGCTGCGAAGCGGCCGCGATGGCGCCCAGGGCGAACAGGCCGATACCCAGGCCGAGCAGGGCCCCGCCATCGCCGCGGCCATGCCAGCCGCCGCCATGGCCGTAACCACGGCTGTAACCACCATAACCGCCATGGCCATAACCGCCTCGGAAAGACTGCGCGGAAGCGGCGGTGGCTCCCAGCAGGGTCAGGGCAAGAACGGCTGATATCAGGCGTTTCATGGTTTTGATCCTTTCATAAGCGGCGCAAAAACCGCGTCGTTGAGGAGCACCATGACAGGGCGGTCATGAACCGGCTCTGAGCCGGGCATTTATCTGCCGTTCATGTCGGGGAGGTGGGAACAAAGAAAAAGGGCCCCCGCTCGCGCGGAGGCCCCGATTCTTGTTCCGCCGCTTAGTTCGAGAAGCGGACGCCGACGCGGTACAGACGGCCAATCACGTCATACAGGGTGTTGTTGGCGTTCTGGCCACCGGTATCCGGCGGACGGGTGTTGGCGACGTTATCAACCTTGGCATAGAGGTTGGTCTTGTCGCTGACGTTCCAGTTGGCGCCGACATCCAGATAGAAGATCGAGTCCACCTTGTTGAAGTTGGTGGTCGGGCTCTGGGTCGTGGAGGCCGGGCAGGTGCCGGGCGCGCAAACGATTGTATTGCGGTTGCCGCTGAACACGCCGCCGGAATACCAGCGTTCCGTCAGGTTCACGCCCCAGATGTCGTTCTGGTAGCTCTGGGTTTCCTGCAGCTTCCAATTCAACACGTTGAAGTTGGAGTTGTAGCTGTTGGAGTTACCACCGCCGCCAAGGGCGCCGGCCAGTTCAACGTTACGCTGCGTACCGGGGATACCGGAGTCGTTGATGAACTTGCTGACATGGGTGGCCAGTGACCGGAAGTTGAAGGTACCGGGGATATCATAGTCCTGGAGGTCGAAGGTATAGCTCGCTTCCAGGTCGAAACCGTCGGTCGTCAACGCGGCGAAGTTGAACACCTTGGAGGCAACCGCGGTGA
>JAEKMB010000101.1 GCA_019508105.1 Alphaproteobacteria bacterium | reverse complement strand
TACTTGATGCAGCGGATGCCGGTGGCGGCGCAGTTGCGCAAATGGTTCTGAAACGCCTCGATCTCGCGGTCGCGTTCGGGACTGAGGCCCAGCACGATGCCGGCATGCTTTTCCTTGTCGATATCGGACGATTGCAACAGCACGCTGTCGACGATTTCGACCCTGACCTTGTGGCGGTCGGCGATGTCCAGCATCACTTTCAGCTCGTCCACCGTGGGATAAAGCCGCGCCGGATCGGCGGTGACGGGTCGGGTGCAGATGGCATCGACGCCGAAGCGCGCCACCCAGGCGGCACTCTGCTCGGTCAGGGCGCCGAACTGATGACCCAAACGTGCCTTCAAGGGCGGCAGTTTTCTGTGCGCCGCGGGAGCGGCGGTCGCGCGCAGGGCGGATGCCGCTCCAGCAGCACCGGTGGCGGAGAAGAAGCTGCGACGGTCCATGCTCTTCCCCTCCTGGTGGCTATTGCGCGTAAGCGTGGGTGACGCCGAGCTGGAGGCGGTTCAGTGACCCCCAATCGGGATATTTGGCCTGCATTTCCGCGGTCACGATCTTGCCGGCTTCGTCGGCGGATTTGCCTTCGGCTTTCAGGGCCTGGATGCGCGTAGCGAGGCTCGCCATAAAAGCGCGGGTTTCCGCGATCAGAGAGGCGTTTCCCGGCGGGCTGTGATCGGGCACCACGATTTTGGGATGAAATTGCGCCGCGATCTTGTCCACCACCGCCAGCCAGCTTTCGGGGGTGCATTCACTGCAATAGAAATAGGGCGCGGCCTTGTTCTGCACCACGTCCCCGGAAATTAGCACACTGTCGGGCTCTACCATCACCACTTCATCGCCGCGTGTGTGCGCGGGCCCGAACCAGGCCAGGCGAACCTTCACCCCGCCCAGATCCAGCCGGTAATCGGAATCGAACAGGATGCCGGGCTTGAGATAATGCATGTCCTGCAGCAACGCTTTGTCGTCCGGCGACCGGCCGGCGAAAAGGTCGACCAGCTTCTGGCCTTCGGCTTCCAGTTCCGCCTGTTGCACCCGGGGGCGCACCAGCACGGTGTCCGCCGGAAAAGCGCCGTCGCCGGTGGCGTGCTCGGCGTGATAATGCGTCGTAGTGAGGTAGAGTTTCTGCCCGTTGGTGGAAAGTTTGTGCGCCGCGTCCAGCACGATCCTGCCATTGGGGGTGCCCAATCCGTCGTCAACGATCAGGGTCGCTTTGTGTCCCACCACAATCGCGATGGTGGGCGAACCGCCCTCGATGGCCCAGACATGGGCAGAGAGTTGCGTGAGATTGTCGGCGGGCAACTGGTGGCCGCGCGGCTGCGCCTGGGCTCCTGCGCAAACCAGCGCGCCTATCAGACCGGAGATCAGGGCAAATCTTTTCACAATGAACTTCCCCTAACACGTTGATCGTAGCATCGGCGCGAAGGGCAATGCGAGCGCCTGCTTGTGTTGCAGCAGCGAAAGGTCCCGTTTCTGTAAGAAAAGCGTAAAATCAGCGCAACGGCCGCGGCTGGCGGCGGCGACGAATTGCATATTGGCACGCGCAGTGTTTGTCATAATTGCAGTCGCAACCGATGGGGAAATCATGCGCACCAATCGCATCATCGCATCTTTGGCTTGCTGCAGCGTCTGGGCGTTGACGCCGTCGCTGGCACAGCCGGCGGGTGGCGGCGGCGGGACGGCCGAAAACTGGTGGGTCAACAAGACCGAAGGCGGTGTGTACAAGGCACCGATGCGCCCCTTGTGGCGCCTGGCCGATCTCAAGAAGATGCATGCCGGCCAGGACAGTTGGTCCCAGCAGATCATCCTGGATCCCGAACAGGACGCCACCTACAACTCCGCCGCGCCTGGCCAGCACATCTCCCCGCGCATGCATCCCGACACGCCCACCGTCTTTGTGATCGTTGCGGGTGAAGTGCATTTCAATGTCGAAGGCCAGCAGCCGGTCACGGCCACTCGCGGCTCGATCATCAACATCATGAAGACGACGGTCTATTCGGCGGATGTGGCCGGCACCCGACCGGCGCTGTGGGTGGAGGTCAATCCCACCAACTACAAAACGGTCTATCCCGCCGACGGGCCGCAGCCGGAACCAAGCAAGGGCGGCCGGATCGTCAAGATCGCCTTCCCGCACAAAGCCGAACCTTACAGTAGCATCAACAAGCTGCATTGGAACACCTTCGATGACGGCATCGCCAAATGCGCGCCGCGCGGGCCGCAGGTGCTGGACGATCATCTGTTCGTCAATCCGCTGCTAGGCTATGTCAATCCGGCCGACAACAAGTGCGGCACCGGCTCACTGAATATCGGCCAGGGCCCCACCACCGACACTTTCAATCCCAAATCCGTATTCGGCCACATGCATGCCGGGCCGGCGGAATGGTGGATCGTGCAGGTGGGCCAGATTCGCGGCCGCTTCGAGAATGCCGGCGAGTTCAATGCGGTGGAAGGCGATGTGCTCTATGCCGCGCCCATGAGCTGGCATGAAATGTCGGCCATGGCGCCGTCCGGTCCTTCGGTGCGCCTGGCGCTGGGTGGTTACAACCTGATCAACATGCAGAACACCGAGAATGTCCGGGCGCCCCGCGCTCCGGCGCAATAGGAGACCCGCGATGGATGCCGTGCGCACGATTGCACTGTCCTGCGTTTTCACCCTGGTGACGCAGGCCAGTTTCGGCCAGGCCACGCCGGATACGGCAAATATTCCCCAGCCGCATCTGGCCAGGTCGCGGGCGGAGGCCTTCCAGGATAACAACTGGAAATTCCCCGCCCTGATCACCTGTTATCCCAATGAAGGCCAGCCGGCCGAGAAAGTCATCAAGGATCCCGGTCCCGCCAAAGCGGCGGACAATTTCTATTTCCTGGGCGACGGCATTGTCGCGGCCTGGGCCGTGGATACGCCAGGCGGCATCATCCTGATCGACACCCTGAACAACAAGGAAGAAGCGGACAAATACATCATCGCCGGCTTGCAAAAGCTGGGCCTGGATCCGGCACGCATCAAGACCATCATCGTCAGCCACGGCCATGGCGATCACTATGGCGGCGCCAGGTACCTTCAGGACAAATACGGCGCCAAGGTCTACATGACCGCACTGGATTCCGATTTCATGGAAAAAAACGCGGGGCGAAATCCTGTCTGGGGCCCGCCGCCGCGCCGCGACCAGGTGGCGATGGATGGCCAGACCGTGACATTGGGCGATATCGGCATCAAATTGTTCATCACGGCGGGCCATACACCGGCCTCGCTATCCCTACTGATTCCGGTGAAGGACAAGGGCAGGGTGCGGACCCTGCTATATTTGGGCGGCATCACCAACAAGGGCCTGACGGCGGAAATGCACAGCGCCTATGACCAATGGACCACACGGTTGCTCGCTGTCAGCGCCGAGCAAAAACCCGAAGGCGTGATCGGCAACCATTCCTCCTACGATGAGGCGGCCACCAAGATCGAAAAGCTGAGGGCGAGGCCCGAGGGCGCCAATCCCTTCTTCACCGGCCCGGCCAGCACCCTGCGCTATCTCAGGGTGCTGAAGGAATGCAACCTGAACAATGCCGAGATCGAGCGCGCCCAACGCAAGTGAAGCGATGTGTGTGCAGTGCAAGATTTATCTGGACCCGCCGCTGTGGCATATCCGTGGCGATATTGCTGGGGACTGTGATGAAAAAATTTGCGGCGCTGTTTTGTCTCTTTGCGTTCGGCCTGATGGGCGCAGCCGCGGCGCAGACCTATCCTAAGTTCAAATTCGATCCCACCTGGCCCAAGCAGATGCCGCATGGCTATTTCTTCGGTCAGATCGCCGGCCTGACCACTGATTCCCGTGGCAATATCTGGGTGATCTCGCGCCCGCGCGCCATCGTGCCCCAGCTCGATGAGCCGCCCCAGGAAGCCTCCGGAGTTCCGGCGTCCTCGGTGGTGGAGTTCGATGCCAAAGGCAATTTCCTGCGCGGCTGGGGCGGGCCCTTCATGATGAGCGAGGCGGAACGCTCCCATTTCGATTGGCCGGTGCAGGAGCACGGCATTGCGGTCGACAATAAGGACAACGTCTGGATCTGCGGCAACGGCCATGACCGCAAGACCGGCAAGGACGACAATCAGTGCCTGAAGTTCACCACCGACGGCAAATTCATCATGCAAATCGGCCATGCCAGCCAGAGCAAGGGCAGCCTGGACACCGACAATCTCAACCACGCCGCCTGGCCGGTCTATTACGCGCCGGCCAATGAGCTGTTCATCGCCGACGGTTATGTCAATCGCCGCGTCATCGTGTTCGACGCCGATACCGGCAAGTTCAAGCGCATGTGGGGGGCCTATGGCAAAGCCCCCGACGACAGCGTGCCGCGCACCCGCGCCTATGAACCGGCGCCCACCCAGTTCAACCTGGTGCATGGGCTGACGATTTCAAAAGACGGCATCGTCTATGTCGCGGACCGCAACAACAATCGCGTCCAGTCCTTCACCCTGGACGGCAAGTTCTTAGGGGAGGGGGTGGTGGCGCGCGAAATTCCCATGGAAGGCTTTGGCACCGTCAACAGCGTGGCGCTGTCCGCCGACAAGGACCAGCGTTTTGTCTATGTCTGCGAAGGTCACCGCCAGCAAGTTCGCGTGCTGGACCGCAAGACCCTGAAGGAAATTCCGCAAGGCACTTTCGGCCATGTCGGCCAATATCGCGACATGTTCCTTGGGCTGCATGTAATCATCACCGACGCGCAGGGCAACCTCTACACCGGCGACGGGCGCGACGGCCGGGTGTTGCGCTTCAACTTCGCTGGGCTGGGGCATTGAGAATCGTTGTGCAGTGCAGCAATTGACCGGAAGAGGGCTGGCAGCAGGGCAGGATGGTGAAGAAGCCGCAGATTCCGCGCCAAATTCCTGTAGCTGCGTAAGAAATATGTAAAAAATGCCGCTTTTGTGGGCTTTGCGCGTATTTTTACAGCCAGAATCCCACGCCTGGCGGATGCTTCATGCGAACCCTTTTTGCCTCGGTCCTCTCTGCTGCCTTCCTGGTTGGCGTTGCCGCCTCGCCCGTCCTGGCGGCGTCTTCCCAGGCTGTCACCAGCCTCCGTCGCCTGACGCAGGCGGAGTACCGCAATTCGATTGCGGATATTTTCGGTCCGGAGATTGAGGTTCGCGGCTCGTTTGAGCCGACCATCCGGATTGCGGGGCTGCAGGCGGCCTCGACCTCGACCTTGTCGGTGACGCCGGTGGGATTTGAGTCCTTCACCCAGATGGCCGACAGCATCGCCGCCCAAGTGACGGCCGAGAAGTACCGCGCCAAGCTGCCTTGCAAGCCCAAGGATGTGAAGGCGCCGGACGATGCCTGTTCGGGCCAGGTGCTGGGCCATTACGGCATGATGCTGTTCCGCCGTCCCCTGTCTTCGGAAGAACTCAAGAATGCGGTGGGGCTTTCGGGCAAGCTGGCCAAGTCCCAGAACGACTTCTATGCCGGCCTGCGCTATGGCCTGGCCAGCCTGATCCAGGCGCCGGACTTTCTGTTCCGCAAGGAAGTGGCGGTGCCTGCCGCCGGCAAGAGCTACACCATCGAGCCCTATAGCCGGGCAACGCGGCTTTCCTATCTGATGTGGAACAGCACGCCGGATGCCGAACTCCTGGAAGCAGCCAAGAGCGGGGAACTGAACACCGCCGCGGGCCTGGACAAGCAGGTGAACCGGCTGATGACCTCGCCCCGGCTGGATACGGGCATGAAGGCCTTCTTCAACGACATGCTGGAGCTGGACACTTTCGACACCGTCTCCAAGGACTCCATCCTTTATCCCAAATGGAGCTCCACCATTGCCGCCTCCGCCAAGGAAGAGACCTTGCGCACCGCCATCGGTCTTGCCCTGCACGACAATGGCGACATGCGCGATCTGATGACCACCCGGAAGACCTATATCAACCGGGCGCTGGCGGCCGATTACAAGCTTGCCTTCCCCTTCAAGGGCGAGTGGGTGGCCTATGAGTTTCCGGCCGATGCGGGCAGGAGTGGTGTGCTGACTCAGGCTTCCATGCTGGCGATGTTCTCCCATCCCGGCCGCTCCTCGCCCACCAAGCGCGGCGTCGCCCTGATGGACATCTTTCTCTGCGAGCCCACCCCCACCCCGCCGGCCAATGTGGACTTCTCGGCGGTCAATGATCCCACCGGCCCCTTGACAGTGCGCCAGCGGCTGATGGCTCATGCCTCCAACTCGGCCTGCGCCTCCTGCCACACCCATTCCGATCCCATCGGCCTGTCGCTGGAAGGCTTTGACACCATCGGCGGCAAGCGCAGCGAGGAGAAGGGCAAGCCCATCGATGTCTCCGCCACCATCCAGGGCAAGAGCTTTGTCGGCGCCGAAGGCTTGGGCAAGTTCCTGCACGACAATCCCAAATACCCGGCCTGCATCGCCCGCAAGATGTTTGCCTATTCCAGGGGCGAGAACAGCGAAGATGTGCCGGCTTCGGCCTTCAAGGCCGGCCGGACCGCCTTCACCGAGTCCGGCTACCGGCTTCGCGCCCTGATCAAGGGCCTGGTGGAAGACCCCAGCTATTTCAGTGCGCCTGCCCCCGAACCAGAACCCGCCCCCACATCCGCCAAGACCAAGGTCGCGGCCCAGTAAGTAATTTAAGACAGGAGCTTTCCATGAAGCTTGATCGCAGATTTCTTCTGAGGGGCACCTGCCAGGGCGCCCTGGCAGTAATGGCCCTGCCGTTCCTGGACTGCTTCCTGGATTCCAAGGGCAAGGCCCTGGCCGCCACCGGCCGCCCGCTGCCCTCGCGCTTTGGCACCTATTTCTACGGCCTTGGCCTGACCAAGCAGCTGTGGATCCCCAAGGCGGGAGGCACCGACTATGAGATGACCATGGAGCTGAAGCCCCTGGAAGGCTATCGCAAGAAGCTCAACATCTTCTCCGGCCTGCGCGTCCCCCTGGACGACAATCCCAACTACCAGCATTGGTCGGGCGCCGCCGCTGCCGCCACCGGCATCTCGCCCACCAAACAGAGCGAGTTTGATTCCAAGACCATCGACCAGCAGATCGCCGATGTGATCAGCCATGGCACCCGCTTCAAGTCGGTCTCGGCATCCGCCGCCGGCGATCCCAAACAGAGCTATTCCAGCTTGGGCGGTCCCAACACCTTGCCGGCCGAAGCCTCGCCGCTCTCGCTCTATACCCGCCTGTTCGGGCCCGGGTTCCAGGATCCCACCAAGGGCGACTGGAAGCCCGACCCGCAGATCATGGTGCAGCAGAGCGTGCTGTCGGTGGTGGCGGAGAACCGCAAGACCGCCATGGCCAATTTGGGCGCCGCCGACAAGGCCCGCATGGACCAGTACTTCACCTCCGTGCGCGAAGCCGAGCTGCAGATGGCCGCCGAACTCCAGCGCCCCGACATCCAGGCCAAGGTCACCATTCCAACCGCCCCGGCCGAGATGGTGTGCAACAACGCCCTTCCCAATCTCAAAGTCTCGCTCCCCCTGATGGCCAAGCTGGGCGCCATGGCCATGGCCACCGACCAGACCCGGGTCTTCAACATGTCGGTGTCCGAGCCGGGCTCGCAGATATTCGTTCCCGGCGACAGCCTGGGCTATCACCAGTCCACCCATGAAGAGCCGATCGATCCGGTGCTGGGCTATCAGCCCCGGGTTGCCCAGTACAACATCCAGAACATGGAGCTGTTTGCCTCCTATCTGAAGGAGATGGACGCCATCCCCGAAGGCGACGGCACCTTGCTGGACCATATGCTGGTGTTCGCCTTCACCGACCAGAGCTTTGCCAAGATCCATGCCGTGGACGGCCTGCCCATCATGGTGGCGGGCGGCGCCTCAGGCCGGATGAAGATGGGCCATCATGTGGCCGGCGATTCCAGCCCGGTCTCCCGTGTCGGCCTGACCATCCAGAAGGCCATGGGCGTGTCTTTGGACAATTGGGGCAAGGGTTCAATGGAGATCCGCCAGCCTTACACCGAGCTTTTGGCGTAAGGCGCCAATATTGCGCCATGAAGGGAGTGCCCTTCATGGCCGTCCACTCAGGAGTTGTTGCTTTCATGTCTGCGTCTGGTATCTGCCGCCTTGCCGCTGCGGCACTGGTTCTTTCCTGTTCTGTTTCCTTCGCCGATGCCCCGCCCGCCGCCCAGATCAAGCCGCGCCAGGACAAGCTGCGCGACATGGGCGGTGCCCTCAAAGCCATCACCGACGAGATCAAAAAAGGCCGCATCGATTGGGACAATGCCGTCATCCCCAACGCCCAGACCGTCAAGGACCGCTCGGGCTATCTGCTGAACTGGTTCCCCAAGGGCACAGGACCGGAGGCCCATGTAAAGACCTATGCCCTTCCCGTCATCTGGCAAAAGCCCGACGACTTCACGCGCCTCGGCAAACAGCTCCAGGCCGATGCCGCCAAACTCAACCAGATCGCCCAGGCCAAGGACGAAGCCGGCCTCAAAGCCCAGGTCCAGACCATCGGCAAAACCTGCAAAGCATGCCACGACACCTACCGCTCTCCAGACTATGAAAAAGACAATGAAGAATAGGAATTGCCGTGGGCGCTGACGCCAAGGACAGAGCCGCGCGTATCTGGGACCTACCCACCCGTGCCATGCATTGGCTGCTGGTGATCTCGATCGGGGTGTGCTGGTGGACCGGCACCCACAACAATCTCGATTACCACATCTATAGCGGCTATGCGGCGCTGTGGATCGTGCTGATGCGCATCTATTGGGGGTTTGCCGGTTCCTCCACCGCGCTGTTCAAGAATTTCGTGCGCGGGCCAAGCGCCATCCTGGCCTATGTCCGCACCCTGCATTGGCGCAACACACCGCATACGCCGGGCCATAATCCCTTGGGCGCGCTCAGCGTGCTGGCGCTTTTGGGCATGGTGCTGACGGTGGTGGTGCAAGGCCTGTTCGCGGTGGATGTGGACGGGCTCTATTCCGGGCCGATGTCGCTCTATGTCACCTTCAAGAAGGGCCGCCATCTCGCTCATCTGCATTACCAATGGTTCGAGTATCTGCTGTGGGTAATCGGCCTGCACCTGGCGGCCGTGGCTTTTTATTACATCCACAAGCGCCACAACCTGGTGGCGCCGATGATCTCGGGCAAGGCTCAGGTGGAGGCCGAGATGCAGGCCGCGCCGCTGTGGCGCTTTGTGCTGGGAGCGGTAATCGTATCGGCCCTTGTCTGGGCGATATCCAAGGGTTTTTACATTTTCTGACGTCAACAAGACTGGGGACCTTATGAAACGCAGGCTCGCAATCGCAACACTGGGCGCCGCCCTTCTCATGGCCGCGCCGCTTGCTTCTCTCGCGCAAGCTCCGGCGCCGCCGA
>JAEKMB010000260.1 GCA_019508105.1 Alphaproteobacteria bacterium | reverse complement strand
TGGCCTCGCTGCTGCTGCTGGCGGGCTATTCGATCAACGACACGGTGGTGGTGTTCGACCGCATTCGTGAGAACCGGCGCAAGTACAAGCGCATGTCGCTGGTGGACATGATCAATCTTTCCACCAAACAGATCGCCACCCGGACCACACTGGTCTCGGCTGCCACCGCGCTGTCGGTGCTGCCGCTGCTGTTCGGCGGGCCGGTGCTTTACAATTTCAGTGTCGCGATCCTGTTCGGCATCCTAGTGGGCACATTTTCATCGACCTATGTGGCGGCCATGCTGCTGCTCTATATGCCGGCCGTGGGCGGCGGCCATGCGGACAGCAAGACGGAAGAAGCTACCGCTTAATTACGCCGGCGTTTGTATCCGCCAGCCGCTCGCCCAAGCTCGCGGCGTTCGTCTGCTCTCGCAGGTCCGCTGGACCTGCTCGCGCGCTATGCGCGCCGCAGCCTCACAGCGGGAACCAGGCCGACGCCGGTGCGCATCGGCGCCAGGGTCACGCCGCCGCTGCGCATATAGTTGATGCCCAGCCCCGCCACGACGTAGAAGCTGCCTTCCACGCCCGGATAACGCTGGAACAGGCGCCGGTCCTCGCGCAGATTGTAGACCAGGGTGAAGCATTTTGAGACGTTGGCGCCGGCATCGAATCCCACCGATGGTCCCCGCCAATAAACCTGCTGCGGCTCGCGGGTCTTGCGGATCAGCCAGCCCGAGCCATACCGGAAACCCACCACAAAGGCGCCACCGCCCTCATCGCCCTTGATATAGGCGTCGGGTTCGCCCAGGTCGCCGAAGATGTGCTGCACGCCCTTGGCCATGGCCTCGGTGGTGATGCCGAAGAAATTGGCGCCCGCCTCGGTGATTTCGTTGGCGGTATATTTGAGGTCGCTGGCGCGATCCTTGGCCTCGGGCGCGTTCTGATTGTCGGCGGCATGGGCCGGCAGGATGGAAAGCAGCGAGCCCGCCGCCGCCGGCGTCGCGCCCAGGGCCACCAGTCCGGAGATGAATTTCTTGCGGTTCATGCGCGTTGCTCCTGCTGGGACCCCGCGCGAACGCGCGAATCAATCGCCCAGCCGCGGCGAATCTTTACGCAAATTGGGGCTTTTTTATACCCGTAATGGGTCTAGGATTTGGCCGATCCGATGCCCACGCCTCCCGACAAACCCCAGAAATCCCCGCTTTCCGTGGCGGGCTGGATCACTTTGGCGGTCCTGGCCGCCTTCTTCTGCGTCTCGCTTTGGTATGCGGTGAAGGTCTGGACCTCCATGGCCGGGGTCGCCATGAGCGGCTGGGGCTGGACCTTCCTGGGACTGGGAATTGTGGTCACCATCGGCCTGGGCGCCGGCCTGATGGCGCTGGTGTTCTACTCCTCCCGCCACGATATGGACCGCTAGCGCCCGCGGGCGATGAAGGCGGTGTTGTGGAAACCCGGCTTGCCATAGACGAAAGGCGCCCCGTCCCAGTCCGTCATGCGCCCGCCCGCGGCGCGCAGCACGGCATCGCCCGCCGCGGTATCCCATTCCATGGTGTGGCCGGCGCGCGGATAGATGTCGGCCTCGCCCGCCGCCACCAGGCAGAATTTCAGCGAGGAGCCGGCATGGCTGTTGCCCTTGATGGGCAGGGTTTTCAGCAATTCGTCGGTCTGGGCATCGGGATGGGACTTGCTGCTCACCGCCACCAGTCCATCCGGGGCGGGCGCGCGCGCGGCGATAGCGCGGACTTTATTTTGGTCGCTCTGGCTTTCGCCAACGCTCCAGCCGCCGGAAATCTCAAACGCGCCTTCGCCCGCCGCCCCGGCGAACAGCCGTCCAATGGCGGGCGCGAACACCACGCCGCTGACCGGGACGCCATCCAGGATCTCGCCGATATTGACGGTGAACTCGCCGCCGCGCCGGACAAATTCCTTGGTGCCGTCCACCGGATCCACCAGGAAAAAGCGCGATCCCACCGCCGCCACCCGGCCCGCCGCGGCTTGTTCTTCCGCCACCACCGGCACGCCGGGAAACGCCGCGGCCAGTTCCGCCAGGATCAGCTTTTCGGCTTCCTCATCGGCATCGGTCACCGGTGAACGGTCGGCCTTGATCCGCGCATCGCAGCCGGCTTCGTAGTGGCGCATGACCACGACACCGGCGGCCTGGGCGATGCGCACCAGGGTTGCCAGGTGAGGGGAAAGCGTTGCACCCATGTTAAGAATTCCTTAAGAGCCTTGGGCAAATTAACCAATTGCTAACCATTGGGACGCCATTGAGTCCGTCATGACCGAGATCGAATTTGCCGCTTTGCTGGTCAGCCGCGTGTGTCACGACCTTGTCGGGCCTTTGGGCGCCGTGGTCAACGGCATGGAAGTGCTGGAAGACGAGCGCGACCCCGCCATGCGGGCCGATGCCATCAAGCTGGTGACCATGAGCGCCGACCAGGCGCTGGCCCGCATCCAGTTCATGCGCATCGCCTTCGGCGCCGCCGGATCCGCCGGCGCCGAGCTGGACCTGGGCGAGATCGGCCGGCTGGTCGGCGGCCTGTTGGAAGGCGGCAAGGTGCGGCTGGCCTGGAATGTCCCCCACATCTACTGGGCCAAGGACTGGGCCAAGCTGTTGATGAATGCCACCTTGCTGGGCGCCGATTGCCTGCCGCGCGGTGGTTTGGTGACAGTGGATGCGGGCGCAGATCCCCAGGCGCCGTCTTTTCATATTCGCGCCCAGGGTCTGAATGCCCGCGTCACCCAGGAAGTGGACCAGGCGCTGAAAGGCGAGGCGCTGAATGTGGACGCCCGCCATGTACAACCTTTCCTGACCCACAAGCTGTCGCGCACCGTCAATGCCGCGCTGACCATCACGCCGCTGGAAGGCGCCGTCGAGCTGATGGCCGGCTGACGCTCGTCTGGTGATAGTAAGCCAATCTTTACGCTATCCCGGTTAGATTTCCCGCCATTGGGCCGCTGTTTTTTCCAGGCCCATTTTGATTTGAGTCGTGCCTCGGGAATTTCGCCCATGAAACATTGCCTGGTGGTGGATGACAGCCG
>JAEKMB010000259.1 GCA_019508105.1 Alphaproteobacteria bacterium | reverse complement strand
AAGGGGACACCGGGCGCGCGAGGAAGGACGGCATTTGGTGACGAACGGCAAGCGGCAACTCCCGCAACATCCCCACATCGAATATCTGCGCAAGGAAGCCAAGCAGCGCTTCGCCCTGCTCAAACAGCGCGCCAGTGGCACGCGACTGGCCGACGCGCAATATTGGCTGGCGCAGGAATATGGCTTTGCCAACTGGCGGGCGCTGAAGGAAGAGGTGCTTCGCCGCATGGGCATCCTGCGCATGGTGCCGCTGCCCCTCCGTCATGCCAAACGCTTCCAGCGCGGCTTTTCCACAGTGGATGAGGAGCTGGAGAGCGACGGCTATTTTCAGCGCGGCGCGGCGGTGATGGGCATCGGCCTGATCGCCGTCCTGGTGATAGCGGCCATGACATTGCTGCTCGCCAGCCGCGCCTTCGGGCAGACGGCGCCGGATACTTCGCCCCACATGGTGCAGATGGTGCCGGTGGCGGAGGGCGTGCAGCTGGAAGTGCTGGATTGGGGCGGCAGCGGACGACCGCTGGTCTTCCTCGCCGGCCTGGGTTCCACCGCCCACGATTTCGATGCCTTCGCGCCCCGTTTCAGCGCCGGCCATCATGTCTATGCCGTCACGCGGCGAGGCTTTGGCGCATCCTCCAAGCCCCCACCGGACAGCACGAATTACAGTGCCGAACGGCTTGGCGACGATGTGTTGACAGTACTGGATGCGCTGAAACTGGAGCGGCCGGTGCTGGTGGGTCACTCCCTGGCCGGGGAGGAACTCAGTTCGATCGCCAGCCGGCATCCCGAAAAACTCGCCGGCGTGATTTATCTGGATGCTGCCTACGCCTATGCCTATTACGCGCCCGGCAACCTGAACCCCGCCAATGCCAACCTGTCGATCGACGTCAACGCGCTGCGTCAGAAAATACAGGCGCTGTCGCCGGCCAAACCGCAGGAAAGCACGGCCGCGATCGATCTGTTGTTAAAGACGGACCTGCCGCAGCTGCAGGCGGATCTGCGGGCGGCTCAAAAGGCGATGCGGGACCTGCCGCCGCCGCCCATGCCCGCCATGCCGCCCGGTGCCGCGCGATCGCCGCAGATGAAGATCACCGCGGCCATCATCCAGGGGCTGGAAAAGTTCGATGCTCTGAAGCTGCCGGTGCTGGCGATCTTCGCCCAGCCCCATGCGCCACCGCCCAATGCACCCTCGCAAGCCATGCTGGACTACTTCAAGGCGGTGGAAGCCAAGAGTGGTGGTCCGGAACTGATCGCGCGGTATCGCGCCGGCAATCCGGCGGCCCATGTCGTGGTGATCGCCAATGCCCAGCATGCCGTGTTCAAGTCCCACCCCGATGATGTGGCGCGCGAGATGGACAGCTTCATAGCGGGACTGAACTAGTCCAGTTTTGCCACGGCGCGCGCCAGATCCCGCCAGGGTTTGATGTCCCAATGGTTGGCGGCCAGCGGCGATGGCGAGGGCAGGACGAACACCCGCGTCTCGCCGATGCGGTGCGGCTGCTCGCCGGCGGCGGCCTGGGGGCCCATCACTTTCCTCCCGCCATTCAGGCTGGTGAAGGCCAAGATGCGCGGCTTGGCTTTCAGGATGCGGGCCTTCAGCGCCGCCACCGCCTCGGCGCCCAGCGCGTCCTTGGGCAGCTGGTGATCCATGCCATAGGCATGCTTGGCGATGTCGGTCAGGCCGATGCCCAGCTCCCACAGTTTCTCATAATCCTGGGGCGCGAACAGGCGCGGCGTCAGGCCGGTCTTGTGCAGGGTGGTCCAGAACTTGTTCTGGCCATGGGCGTAATAGGCCTGTTGCAGGGCCGATTGCCGTCCCGCCGCCGTGCCGCAGAATACCAGCTTCAGCCCCGGCTTCAGCCGATCGGGGAGGATATGAGCCGGCTTGACTACCATCTGGCCATCAGTGCGAACGAATGAAGTCGATCATGTCCTGGCGCAGGCTGGTCAGCTTTCGAAAGCCGGGCACCAGCGACAGTATGATGCCGATATGGCCGGTGGCATATTTGATCACCTTCACCTCGCTGCCGAAAGATTGAAGCCTGGCCGCCATGCGGTCGGTATTGCCCTGGTCCACCGTGGTGTCGGACGCACCGCTTGCCAGCAGCATGGGTGGGCGCGGGCCCTCCACATGGTTTAGCGGCATGGACTGCAGATTGTTGGTGCCATGAAACATGTCGACATAGACAGGATCGCTCATCGGCAGAAAGTCGTAAGGTCCCGAAAGGCCGATCACCCCGAAATGCGTTCCGGATCGCCGCCATATTGGGCGGCATGATCGTGCAGGAAGGCCAGCGCGCCGGCGGCATCTTCCACAAAGCCGGGATATTTGACCTGGGGGTAAAGCCGGTAATCGCCCACCGCCACCACCATACCGGCGCTGGCGAAGGCCTGGCCGAAAGCGAAGTAGTCGCCGCGGTTTCCCCCCTGCCAGCCGCCGCCATAGAAAAACAGCAGCACCGGCACCGGCCCCTTGATCCCCGCGGGGACATAGATGTCCAGCTTGTGGCGCGGGTCGCTGCCATAGCAAAGACCCCGGTGAACGGTAAAGCCCGACCGGGGCACCAACAGATTGATGGGCCCGAACGGCGAGCAGGCGGACCGCAGCGCGGCACCACCCGCCGTCATCAGGGCTTTGATCTTGGACATCCGGCTTTTTGGGGAAATTTTTCGCCCCTGTCTACGTTCCATAGGCGCTTTTGGTTCACTGCAGCATGGCTTTTGGGAGAGACAGGCCGCGTTCCCCATGCCAGTGTTGCGGCAACCAGAAAATAAGCCGGAAGGGACCCCATGACATTCACACGCCGCCACTTCATCCAGACATCGGCCGCCATCGCCGGCGCCCCGGGGCTGGGCCTTTCGGCCGCCGCGGCCAAGCCGCTGTCCTTCCGCTATGGCTACAGCGCCATCTCCTGGGGCACCGATATCGAGGAGGCCATCAAGGTCGGCCAGCGCGTCGGCCTGCCCGGGATCGAGCCCTTCCGCCAGAATGTGGTGAACTATCTCGACAAGCCGCTGGTGCTCAAAAAGCTGATGGCTGATCACGGCCTGCAGATGGTGACCTGCTCCAATGGCGGCGGCCCGGATTTCTCCGGCAATTTCTTCGATCCCGCCAAGGTCAAGAAGAC
>JAEKMB010000100.1 GCA_019508105.1 Alphaproteobacteria bacterium | reverse complement strand
CGATATGGCCGCGCGCCGCACGCGGCTTGACCTTCATCCCGAAAGCGCTCGCCGTCTCCAGCGTGTCCACGATGTGCAGATAATGCGCCCAGGTCTCGGCGAAATCCTCCCAGGGATGGGTGGTGGCGTACATGGAGATGAACTTGTCCTGCCAACCCGGTGGCGGGCCTTCGGCATAATGTTTCTTGAGCGCTTCGTGGTAATCCTGGCGGTCATCGCCGAACAAGGCGCGGAAGGCGTTCAGCAGGCCCTCATTGGTCGCCACCAGCCGGTCCCAGAAATAATGGCCGGTCTCATGGCGGAAATGCCCCAGCAGGGTGCGATAGGGTTCGCCCATATCGCCGCGCACTTTTTCGCGCGTCACGTCATCGGCTTCCTTCAGCGCCAGGGTGATCAAGCCATTGTCATGGCCGGTCATCACCTCGGACGCATGGCTCTCGGGCGGATCGGCCAGAAAGTCGAAGGCCAGGCCGTGCTGGGGATCGTCGGCGCGCGTTGCCAGCGGCAAGCCCAGCCGCAGCAGGGAATAGAACAGCCGGTGCTTGGCGGTTTCGATCTTGCGCCAGAGCACGTCATTGCCGGGAACCGACAGGTCCGGGATCACCCGGTTGTGGCGGCAGGCGGCGCAAAAACCGGTCTCGTTATCGGCCGGGACCATCCAGTTGCACATGCCGGCGTCATAGTTCAGGCAGAATTTGTACGCCTTGTCGGGAGCCGCCAAGACGGTCCAACCGCCATTTTCGGCCGTCTCCAGCGCGGAAATCTCAGATATATCAGCGAGATAGCCCAAGGCCCGGCCGCAATTTTCACAGCGCACATTCTCAAAATACAAAAGCTGGCCGCAGCCCTGGCAGCTGAACAATTTCATGAGGGATTACCGCGCTCCGGTCTGTGGAAACGCCCGTTTTTTAACGACGTTCCTATGTAATCGGGCTGCGGCGCGGCGGCTTGTAGCCGCACCTTCGCAGTTGCGGCATAGTTATCTCCACAAGGACTTTCGATGAGCATTCAGGCCGCCCTCCGTCATGTCACCCGCTACCGGTACGACCGGCAAATCACCCTGGGTGCGCAGACTATACGCCTTAGGCCCGCGCCACACAGCCGCGCCAAGCTGGTGGCCTATTCGCTGAAGATCGAGCCTGCGGAGCACTTCCTCAACTGGCAGCAGGATCCGCAATCCAACTGGCTGGCGCGGGTGGTATTTCCGGAAAAGACCGATCACTTCACCGTCAGCGTCGATCTGACAGTGGACATGGAGGTGATCAATCCTTTCGACTTCTTCCTGGAGCCGGAGGCGGAGAAATTTCCTTTCCATTATGCGCCCGAACTGAAAGCCGAACTGGAGCCTTATCTGGCGACAACCGACTTCGGGCCTGCCTTCAAACGCTATCTCGATGCTATTCCGCGCGAGCAGAAACAGACCACCAATTTCATCTTCGATCTCAATGCACAGCTTTCCCGCGACATCGGCTACCTGATCCGCATGGAGCCCGGCATCCAGACGCCGGAAGACACCCTGTGCAAGGCCTCCGGCTCCTGCCGCGACAGCGCCTGGCTGCTCGTCAATCTGCTGCGCCATCTGGGTTTGGCGGCGCGCTTCACCAGCGGGTATCTGATCCAGCTCAAGCCGGATGTGAAGGCACTGGATGGCCCTTCCGGCACTGACAAAGATTTCACCGACCTGCATGCCTGGTGCGAGGTCTATCTGCCGGGCGCCGGTTGGGTGGGCCTTGACCCCACCTCCGGCCTGTTTGCCGGCGAAGGCCATATCCCGCTGGCCTGCGCCGCCAATCCGACCCAGGCCGCGCCCATTTCCGGCGCGGTTGAGCCGGCCGAAGTGCTGTTCGACTTCGACATGTCGGTCACCCGCATCAAGGAGCCGCCGCGAGTCACCAAGCCCTACACCGGGGAGCAATGGGCCGAGATCGAGAAACTCGGCGACGCAGTAGACCTGGTGCTGAAGAACCATGATGTGCGCCTGACCATGGGCGGCGAACCCACCTTTGTTTCGATTGATGATCGCTCCGGCGCGGAATGGCATACCGCCGCCGTCGGCCCCACCAAGCGGGCGCTGGCCGACACCTTGATCCGCCGCCTGCGCGAGCGCTTCGCGCCCGGGGGCTTGCTGCATTACGGCCAGGGCAAATGGTATCCGGGCGAATCCCTGCCGCGCTGGGCTTTTGCGCTGTACTGGCGCACCGATGGCGTGCCTTTGTGGAAAAGCGCCGAGCGCATCGCCGCCGAACACAAGGATCATCAGCCGACGCTGGAGGATGCCAATGCCCTGATCGGCGCCATCGGCAAGGCGCTGGGGTTGGACGCTTCTTATGTCATCCCGGCCTATGAGGATTTCTGGCATCATCTGGCGCAGGAGCGCCAGCTTGCCGCCAATGTGGATCCCAGCAATTCCAAGCTGGACGATCCGGAACTGCGCGCCCGTCTGGCGCGGGTGTTCGAGCGCGGCCTGTCCCGTGCCGTGGGCTATGTGCTGCCGGTGGAAAAAGGCCTGCAACGCTGGCTCAGCGAGCATTGGACCACCCGCAGCGGCCATCTGTTCCTGCTGCCGGGTGACAGCGCCATCGGTTTTCGCCTGCCGCTGAATTCCCTGCCTTATGTGCCGCCCGAGGCGCGCAGCTTTGTGCCGCCGCCCGATCCCTTTGCGCCGCTGCCGCCGCTGGATGAGCCGGACAAGGTCGGCCAGGGCTATACCAACGGTCATGGCGCCAGCCGCGGCAATGGCCATGAATTGCAGGCGCCGTTCCGGCCCCTCAACAATGCCAGTGTCGCCATGACCGTTGAACCGGCGGTGCGCACTGCACTGACTGTGGAGCCGCGCGATGGTCGGATCTGCGTCTTCATGCCGCCGGTGCCGGGAGCCGCCGATTACTTCGCCTTGCTCAAAGCGGTCGAGGATGCCACCGACGCGCTGAAGCTGGCGGTGCATATCGAAGGCTATCCGCCGCCTTATGATCCGCGCATCAATGTCATCAAGGTCACGCCCGACCCCGGCGTGATCGAGGTCAATATCCATCCGGCCAAAAGCTGGCGCGAGCAAGTGGACATCACCAAGGTGCTGTACGAGGAAGCGACGGCCTGCCGGCTTTCCGCCGAGAAATTCTTGCTGGATGGACGCCATACCGGCACCGGCGGCGGCAATCACATTGTGGTGGGAGCGCAAACCCCACCCGACAGCCCCTTCCTGCGCCGCCCCGACATGCTCAAAAGCATCATCGCCTATTGGCAGAACCACCCGTCGCTGTCCTACCTGTTCTCGGGCCTGTTCATCGGCCCCACCAGCCAGGCGCCGCGCATCGACGAAGCCCGCCATGACTCGCTCTATGAGCTGGAAATCGCCTTCAACGAAATTCCCTCCCGCGCTGCCGCCAACATTCCGCCCTGGGTGGTGGACCGGGTGTTCCGCAATCTGTTGGCCGATTCCACCGGCAATACCCACCGCACCGAAATCTGCATCGACAAGCTTTATTCGCCGGACGGCCCCACCGGCCGGCTGGGCCTGGTGGAATTCCGCGGTTTTGAGATGCCGCCCCATGCGGAGATGAGCCTGGCGCAATCGCTGCTGCTGCGCGCCCTGATCGCGCGCTTCTGGCGCGAGCCTTATCGCAGCAATCTGGTGCGCTGGGGCACCGGGCTGCATGACCGCTTCATGCTGCCGCATTTCGCCTGGGCGGATCTGGCCGATGTGGTGGCCGACATGAACGCCCACGGCTTTGCCTTCGAGGCCGAATGGTTCCGTCCCCATTGGGAGTTCCGCTTCCCCCGGATCGGCACCGTGCAATATGACGGCGTGGAGCTGGAACTGCGCAACGCTCTGGAGCCATGGAATGTGATGGCCGAGGAAGGCACCCCGGGTGGCACGGTGCGCTTTGTGGATTCCTCGGTGGAGCGGCTGGAGGTGAAGGTCAGCGGCTGGACCCCCGGCCGCCACAAGGTGCTGGCCAATGGCCGCGCCCTCCCCTTGCGCGCCACCAACCGAAGCGAAGCGGTGGCCGGCCTGCGCTTCAAGGCCTGGCAGCCGGCGCATGGCCTGCATCCCACCATTCCGGCGCATGCCCCGCTGGTGATCGAGATCTGGGACGGCTGGCGCAAGCGCGCGCTTGGCGGCTGCACCTATCGCGTCGCCCATGCCGGCGGACGCAACTCCGAGATTTTCCCCGTCAATGCCAATGAGGCGGAAGGGCGGCGGCTGGCCCGTTTCGAGCCCTTCGGCTTTACCGGCGGCATGTTCGAGGCCGCGCTTGAGGAATCCAGCCCCGATTTTCCCTATACTCTCGACCTCAGGCGGTGAGAATGGGCGCCTGGGAGCATGAGTCGCCAAAGTACGGGTCGTAAGTGTCGGAAGTCGCAGAACGCATAAGCCTGCCGCCGTCGCGTTTTGACGAGTTGCGTGACGGCGATGGCGAGGTCCGGGCGCATTGGCGCGCCTTTGCTCGCACTCTCTCTCAACTGTCGCCCGAGGAATATGCCCGCCGCCAGGCCAGCGCCCGCGCCACGGTGCAGGACAATGGCGTCACCTATAATGTCTATGACGATCGCGCCGGCCAGGCGCGGCCCTGGCAGCTGGACATCGTCCCCTTCATTGTGTCCTCCGCCGACTGGAAGGCGATCGAGGCGGCGGTGATCCAGCGCGCCATGCTGGCCGACATGATCCTGCGCGACGTGTACGGCCCGCAAGAGCTGATGGCCAGCGGCGTGCTGCCGCCACATCTGGTGATCGGCCACCCGCAATTCCTGCGGCCCTTGTGCTGCAGCTCCCCGGCCGGCGGCGCGCATGTGCATCTTTATTCCGCTGATCTGGCCCGCGGCCCTGATGGCGCCTGGAAAGTCATGGCCTCCCGCGCCGATGCCCCCGGTGGTCTGGGTTATGCCTTGGAGAATCGCCTGGTCGTCTCCCAGACCTTTCCCGAAAGCTTCGGCGACATGCGGATCGCGCGGCTTGCCGCCTTCTTCAACGCCTACAAGGAAAGCATTCTGGGCCTGGCCGCCTCGCGCCGCGACCGCGCCGTGCTGTTGACACCGGGCCCTTATAACGAAGCCTATTTCGAGCATGTATACCTGGCGCATTATCTGGGTCTGACCCTGGTGCAGGGCGATGACCTGGCGGTGCGCGATGGCGAAGTCTTCCTCAAGACCCTGACCGGGCTGGAGCGGGTCGCCGCCATCTTCCGCCGCGTCGACTCCGATTTCTGTGATCCCTTGGAACTGCGCGGCGATAGCGCGCTGGGCGTGCCGGGGCTGGTGGAAGCGGTGCGGGCCGGCGGCGTGGTGCTGGCCAATGCGCTGGGCGGCGGGGTGATCGAATCCCCGGCCATGGACGCTTATCTGCCGGCGATTTCCCAAGCGCTGCTGGGTGAAGAACTCAAGATTCCCGACATTTCCACCATCTGGTGCGGCACCGACTGGGGGCGCAAGGAAGCCATCGCCCGCATGGACCAGTGCATCCTGCGCGACGCCTTTGATGCCCGCCCGCTTTTCTCCCGCTGGTCCAGCGCCCGGCTGGGCGCCGACCTGAGCGGGGAGGAGCGCGAGCGGGTGATCGCCCGGCTCAAGCAGCGCGGCGAGACCATGGTGCTGCAGGAAATCTCGCCGCTGGGCGTAGCGCCGGTGTTCGAGCAGGGCAAGTTCGGCGCCAAGCCGGTATCCTTGCGCGTCTTCGCCGCCTGGACCCCGACAGGCTGGATGGTGATGCCTGGCGGGCTGACCCGCGTCGCCGCCGATGACACGGTGCGGGCGCTGTCCATGCAGTCGGGCGCCTCCAGCAAGGATGCCTGGGTGATCTCGCCCACGCCGGTGGACAGTTTCAGCCTGCTGACCAATGGCGGGCGCCCGCTGGAGATCAAGCGCCATGGCGAATCCGCGCCCAGCCGCGCCATGGACAATCTGTTCTGGCTGGGACGCTATGCCGAACGCACCGAAAGCTTTGTGCGCATCCTGCGCGCGGTGACGGCGCGGGTGGGCGACGAGCCGGCGGCGGCGCTGGAGGCGGCGCGCAAGCTGTTGATCCCCTTCAGTCAGGCCAGCGATTCCCCCATCGAGGAAATCGCCGGCGACCAGGAGCTGGCGGACGAATTGCAACTGCTGATCTACAGCCCGCGCCATTCCAGAGGGTTGCAGCGGCTGTTGCGCCGGGTGGAGCAAACCGCCTGGTCGGTGCGCGACCGCCTGTCACTGGACACCTGGCGCACCATTCATGCCCTGACCGTCAATGAAGAACTGCCGCCGGCCGATGCGCCTTTCGAGGCGCCGGGCGCGCGCTTCTATCTGGACGCGCTGGTGCGCCGCGCTGCCGCGCTGTCGGGCCTGTCGGCGGAAAACATGACCCGCGGTCCCAACTGGCTGTTCATGGAGCTGGGGCGGCGGCTGGAACGCGGCCAGCACCTGGCCTGGCTGGTGCGCCAGACCGTGGCGATGGCGGATGCGCGCGAGACCGAGCATATGCGCATCGTGCTGGAAATCGCCGACAGCGCCATGACCTATCGTTCGCGCTATCTCAATGTCTTCCAGCTTGTCCCCTTCGTCGACCTGCTGCTGCTGGACGAGAACAACCCGCGCTCCTGCGCCTTCCAGCTGGCGGCGATAGAAAGTCATTTGCGCGAACTGCCGCGCATTACCCTGGCCCAGCGCAGCGATGTGCCGCGCACCATTGCGCATGAGATGCGCGGCGCAACCACCAATGCCAATCCGGCGCGGCTGGCTTTTTGCGAAGCGGGGGCGCGCCCCGGCCTGATCGAGCTGACCGACAACATCACCTTCAGCGCCGGCGAGCTGTCCGACGCCATTGCCGACGCGTATTTCCAGCATGCCAGCCGCAACCGTACCGGCTCCAGCCCCTTCATGGAGGCGTGATGGAATATTTCGTGCGCCACCGCACCACCTACCGTTATCTGCAGGATGTCTCCCATTCCTGGCATCTGGCGCATCTGCGCCCGCGCGTCACGCCGCTGCAGGCGGTGCATGACAGCAGCATCACATTGAGCCTGGAACCGGCCAGCCGGGTGGCGCGTGAGGATTATTTCCACAATCCATGCGAGCTTTTTTCCATCGACCGGCCCCACACCCATCTGGAAGTGCTGGCGGAAAGCCGGGTCACCGTGAACCCGGCGCCGGTCCGCGCCTCGCGCGACAGCGAGCCCTGGGAAGAGGTGCGCGCGCGGCTGGAGAATCCGCAGGACGATGAAGAGCGCGACGCGGTCCAGTATCTGTTCGATTCCCCCATGACCAGTTTTGAAAGCGACATCGGCGCCTATGGCGCGGTGAGCTTTCCGCCGCACCGGCCCATTCTCTCAGGCGCCATCGAGCTGATGAACCGCATCCACAAGGATTTCCGCTACGACACCACCGTCACGGACGTCTCGACCCCGGTGGACCGGGTGTTCGAGATCCGCGCCGGCGTCTGCCAGGACCTGGCGCATGTCGCCATTGCGGCGATGCGCGCCATGGGCCTGCCGGCGCGCTATGTCTCCGGTTATCTCCTGACCGAGCCGCCGCCGGGCAAGCCACGCCTGCTGGGTTCTGATGCCAGCCATGCCTGGTTTTCCGTCTGGGCCCCGCCGTTCGGCTGGGTGGACCTGGATCCCACCAACAATATTCTGGTGGGCGAAAGCCATGTCACTTCGTCCTGGGGCCGCGATTATGGCGATGTCGCGCCGGTGGCGGGCATCATCCTGGGCGGCCATGACCATGTGGTGGAAGTGGGGGTGGACGTGATCCCAGTAGACCCGAACAGCCCCGAATTGCCCTACCTCGCCCCGGACAACTAGCGCGGGCAGTCCAATCCCAGGACCTGCGCGAAGCGGTCCTTCAGCGACACCATTTCGATTTCCCCGAGCTTGCCCGGCTTCACGCCCGGGCCCGACAGCGCATAGATGCTGTGATAATCCGGGCGGGTCGGCCAGAAGCCGTGGGTACCGGCATTGGCGGAAGCGGTGTGCGCCGGGCCGGTGGCGGCGTTGCCGAAGATCACATGCGGCGCCGGTTCGAACGCGGCCAGCGCGTCGGCACCGGCAAAGCGCATCAACTCGTCACGCGGCACTTGGCGGCCGACATCGCCCTTGCCGCTTTGGCTGCGCAGCCAGTCCGCCATGCGGGCATCATTCGTCCGCACCAGGCCCGCGGCGATCTCCAGTTCGCCCGTGATCCCGGCCGCGGCCGCCATCGCTTTGAGATTGGCGACATGGTCGATCCGCTCAAAGCCATGATCGGACACCAGCGCCACGTCATAGCCTTTGGGCAGCGCCTTGAGGATATCGCCGATCAGCTCATCCGACCGTTCCGCCACGGCGTTCGCGGCCGGCGTGAAAGGGCCTTCCTCATGGGCTTCGGAATCCAGCTCCGCCAGATGCAGGAGCAGGAGGTCCGGATGTTTCTGTTGGAGCAAATAGATGGTGGCCAGGGTGCGGGTGCGGTCATCCAGCCAGCGATAGGCAAAAGAGGGATAGCTGCGGGTGATCTCCGCCACCAGCCCGGGGGTGCCATAGCGATCGACGCTTTCCAGATCGGAGGAATCACCGTTGCGCTTGGCATAGGCCTCGGGAAGATTCCAGGTCAGCGCCGCATTCACCGTCACCGGCCAGTTGACCCCGGCGGTGGTAAGGCCCGCCGCGCGGGCGCATTGGATCAGGGTCGGCACCTTGATCTTGGCCGCCGACCAATAGCTCTGGCTGATGTCCAGGGGACCGCTGGCATTGGCCAGGATGCCATGGCGGAAAGGCTGCACCCCCGTCAGCATGGAGGTGTGCGATGGCCAGGTGACGGTCGGCCAGACGCCGATCACCCCATCCGCCACCTGCGAGCGCGCCAACAGCCTGCGGATATTGGGCAGCTTCAGCCCCAGCGTGCCCGCATCGCGCAGATAGCGCCAGTCCATCCCGTCCACCGAGATCACCAGCAGCTTGTGTTTGGCCGCGCCCTCTGCCGGAAGGCAAAGCGCAGCCACCGCCATCGCCAGTATTGCCAGATATTTTCGCATCATGTGCCTCTCGGCGCGAATGCTAGGCCAGATGCGGGGCCAAGGCCAAGGACCCCCAAAGAGCGCCAGGAGTGTGAAGGTTGCCGCTGGCCCCGTCCCGCGATAAAGGCTTGGTCAATGACCTCCGTCCTTGTCCTTGCCATCGCGCTGGCCGCCTGCACCGCCACCATGACCGGCGGCCTCTTGGCTTTGAAGTGGGCGGGCAAACTGCCGCTGGTGATGGGCTTTTCCGCCGGGGCGGTGATCGGCGTCGCCTTCTTTGATCTGGCGCCTGAAGCGCTGGAGGCAGGCAAGGGTCTTTACGAACCGCGCTTGCTGCTGGCCGTCGCGGCGCTGGGATTTTTTCTTTACACCGTGCTGGACCGGCTG